>SLFX01000019.1 GCA_007124045.1 Candidatus Delongbacteria bacterium
TAGAATCTTTCCACGAATACGATTTTAAAACATTCGTAGCTGAACTAAAGAAACAGAAGGTCTCCCCTACTCTCAAGCAGCAGGACGAATGGGAAGATTATTTCAACAGCTACAAAAAAGGGATCAATGACCTTCAGGCAGAAATAGCTAAGACAGACAAAGAAATAGACCGGATGGTTTATGAGTTGTACGGGTTGACTGAGGAAGAAATTAGAGTGGTTGAGGGGAATTGATATTTAAAAAAAGAGGTGGATAATGGAACTTAAAGATTTTATCAAATCAACACTAAGCCAGATAACCCTATGGGTTAAAGAAGCTCAAGACGAATTGAAAGGTTCTGGAGTTATTATTAATCCTTCGGGATTGAAGACTGATTCAAAGGGATTCAAACATTTACAAACAAATGGTTTTAGGTATGTGCAGGATATAGAGATTAATGTAGGGATTGTTGCTACTGATAATGATGGCAAAAAAGCAGGAATTGGAGTTTTTACAGGATTATTTACTGGAGGCGTTCAAGCTAATGAGAGTAGTTCAAATCAAACTATTAACAGCATAAAATTTACGATTCCAGTCTCACTTCCTGCTGTAGATACACCTGAAGGCCTTGGACATTCAACCCGTGTTTCTGGTTTACCAATATAAAACAACGAAAAAGCCCGCCGTAGCGAGCTTTGATCTCCTTGTACCCTGTTGGTACATGAGCAAAGGTAATGTAATTGATGGGAATTGATTTGTCAAGGCTGAAAAAGATGAAAAAAGTTAAAAAAATATTTCAATGGCTCACTATATGAGCCTTTGCCTGTGTTATATTGCTCTTATGAACTTAAAAGAGTAATTTAAACAGGAGTAAATGAAAATGGGAAAAGAGATGAGCAGTGTAAAATTGTTTGAATCAAAAAAGATAAGGTCGGTCTGGAACGAAGAAGAGGAAAAATGGTATTTTTCTATCGTTGATGTTATCGAAGTATTGACGGATAGTCCGAGACCAAGAAAATACTGGAACGCATTGAAAACAAAGCTGACGAAAGAAGGAAATGAGTTGTCCCAAAATATGGGACAACTGAAAATGTTGTCGCCTGACGGAAAATATTATGTAACCGATGTTGCTGATACCGAGCAGTTGTTCCGGCTTATTCAGTCTATCCCCTCCCCCAAAGCTGAACCGTTCAAAAGGTGGCTGGCTCAAGTGGGTCGGGAGAGAATAGATGAGATAGAAGATCCCGAGATCGGTATTTATAGATTGATGGAAACTTACCTCAGGAAAGGTTATAGCAAAGAGTGGATAAATCAGAGGTTGAAAAGCATCGAGGTTCGAAAAGAGCTGACTGACGAATGGGATAACCGGGGAGTGAAGAAAGATACTGAATATGCGATCCTGACAGATGAGATCACTAAGGCTTGGAGCGGTTTGACTGTTAAAGCATATAAAGGTCATAAACATCTGAAGAGAGAAAATCTGAGAGACAATATGACCAATCTTGAACTTGTTCTTAATATGCTTGCTGAAGCTACTACGACCGAGATCAGTAAAGAAAAGAAACCTGATACTTTTGAAAAGAACAGAGAGGTTGCCAGACAGGGCGGGACGGTCGCAGGTAATGCCCGCAAAGAGATCGAAGAAAAGACAGGCAAAAAAGTTGTATCGGAAACGAATGCGAAACAGATTCTTGAAAGGAATATCAGGAAGAAGATTAAAGAGAAAAAGTGAGCTGGAAAAAAAGATGAAAAAAGTTAAAAAAATATTTCAAAAGCTCACTATATGAGCCTTTGCCTGTGTTATATTGCTCTTATGAACTTAAAAGAGTAATTTAACGGGAGTAAATGAAAATGGGAAAAGGAATGAAAAAGAAAAATAATGTAATGCGGGACAATTATTTCACGGAGCTGATGATATATTCGTCTCCTAGCGGAAAGGTAAAAGTGGAAGTTTTACTGCGAAATGAGAATATCTGGCTTACTCAGGTCCGTATCGCCGACCTTTTCGGAGTTGATAGGAGCGTGGTTACAAAACATCTTTCCAATATTTACAAAGAAAATGAACTTGATAAAGATTCAACTTGTGCAAAAATTGCACGAGTTCAGTCAGAAGGTTCAAGAAAAGTAAATCGGAACATCGAATTCTATAATCTTGATGCTATTATCTCAGTCGGTTATCGCGTGAACTCAAAATTAGCTACTCAATTCAGAGTTTGGGCGACAGAAAGATTGAAGGAATACATCATTAAGGGCTTCACGATGGATGATGAACGCCTGAAAAATCCTCAGTATATATTCGGGAAGGATTATTTTGATGAGCAGCTGGCCAGGATCAGAGATATACGGTCGAGCGAAAGAAGGTTCTATCAGAAAATTACAGATATTTATGCTCAATGCAGCGCTGATTATAATAAGGACAGCGAAGAGACAAAAGAATTTTTTGCGCAGGTACAGAATAAACTACATTGGGCTATTACAAAACAGACAGCGGCAGAGATAATTCACACAAGAGCTGACAGCAATAAAGAGAATATGGGACTTACAAACTGGAAGAACTCTCCTGAAGGAGCGATCCGTAAAAGTGATGTTGTTATAGCTAAAAATTACTTAAATGAAGATGAGCTTGACAGCTTGAACAGGATCGTGGAGCTGTACTTGAACTATGCGGAATTTCAGGCAAAAAATCACAGAATTATGTATATGAAAGACTGGATAGAAAAATTGGACAGCTTTCTCAAATTCAATGAAAAGGAAATATTGCCCGATGCGGGAAAAGTCAGTCATGAATTAGCTATAGTACTCGCCGAAAAAGAGTTTGATAAGTTCAGAGAAAAGCAGGATCAAAATTATGTGTCCGATTTTGACAAACACCTAAACCTTCTCGAAGACAAATTGCTTAAAAACGGTGGAAATGAATGATAAGCAAGGCAGATCGTCATAGGCTCGATCTTTAATGAAATCACTTTCTATTTTGATGTATTTTGGTTAAATTTATCCGGATTGCGGAGGTATGAGAGATAGATGGCAACTTTTACACTGACAAAAATAGACAATGGCTACAACAGCTACAAACAGATCATAGAATGGAAATGATTGAACTTAAAATCTACAATATTGTCGGAAGCCAGCTTTGCATTGAAGCTGATGACGCAAACAGAATTTTAATTTTAGAATAAACACCGATAAAATGAAAGTATTATTGTCGATTAAACCTATATATGCCGATAAGATATTCGCAGGAACTAAGAAGTACGAATTCAGGCGCAGTATTTTCAAGAACCCGAATATCAAAACGATCGTTGTATATTCCTCCGCACCTGTCCAAAAAGTGATTGGCGAATTTGAAATTGAAAGCATCCTCCAAAGTAACATCTCTGAATTATGGGATATGACTGCACAGGAATCCGGGATAAATAAAGAATTTTTCTTCGAATATTATAAAGGTAAAGATCGCGGTTTTGCGATAAAGATCAAGAATACAAAAAAATATGACAAACCATTAGATATTAAAGCAGACTTCAAACTTACGCCTCCGCAATCTTTCGTGTATATTCATGGAATTTGATTTGTCAAGGCTGAAAAAGATGAAAAAAGTTAAAAAAATATTTCAAAAGCTCACTATATGAGCCTTTGCCTGTGTTATATTGCTCTTATGAACTTAAAAGAGTAATTTAACGGGAGTAAATGAAAATGGGAAACATCATAACGAACAAAACTAAAACGATCTTCGAGCAAATTCGTAGAGAGGATGAGAACGGGAACGAATACTGGTCATCGCGTGAACTATCCGAAGTTTTAGGATATTCAGTTTATCGGAATTTTAAACCTGTAATAGAAAAAGCAAAAGAATCTTGTAAGAATAGTAATCACAATATAATTGACAATTTTGCGGAGATGCGCAATATGGTCGAATTAGGTTCAGGTGCAAAACGACAGATCGAAAATGTTAAGTTGTCAAGGAAAGTAATATCAGGAAGAATATTAAAAAAAAGTAAAGCGAGGCTATCAATGATTGAAATAGAAGTGTCCCATAAAAGCGGACGGTTGATCTCAGTTGTCCCCAATTTGGGTACGACTGAAAAATGAAACTGTGACAATTGTCACGGTTTGGATGAGAAGTGAATTGAAAGGTGAATAAAATTAGGTCTAATGGACAAAAAGTTAAAAAAATATTACAATGGCTCACTATATGAGCCTTTGCCTGTGTTATATTGCTCTTATGAACTTAAAAGAGTAATTTAACAGGAGAAATTGAAATGGCACTTCCGATAAATATAAAAGAGTTAATCACAGGTAAGACGGTTGAAACCGAAAGGATCGAATTCAGAAAAGGATGGGATCCGGAAAGAACGATCAAGTCTATCACAGCTTTCGCTAATGATTTTAACAATTGGGGCGGCGGTTATATTATAGTCGGTATTGAAGAGAAAAACGGGCTGCCTGTTCTTCCTCCGTGCGGAATTAAGCCCAATACAATTGATACGATTTTGAAGGAATTAAATAGCTTGTGCAGAAGGATCTTGTCAAACTATACGCCGATTGCTGAGCCTGTTGATTTTCAGAAAAAGAAAATACTGATAATTTGGTGTTACGGAGGAACTTTAAGACCTTATAAGTGTCCTGATTCGCTGGGTAAGAACCCCGGCTATATTTATTTCATCAGAAAATTTTCTTCAACGGTTAAACCTTCGATTGATGAAGAGAAAGAACTGATGGCGATGGCAAGCAATATACCATTCGATGACCGTGTGAATCGTTTTTCCAGCGTAAGAGATTTTGACTTATCACTTATTAGAGTATATCTGAATAAAATCGGAAGTGAGCTTGAGAATGATGTTCCTAAGATGTCAATTGAGGAATTATCACGGAGAATGAATATCGCAGAGGGACCGGATGAATATCTTCTGCCTAAAAATGCGGGATTGCTTTTCTTTGCTAAAGACCCGCAGAAGTTTTTTCCAACGGCAATGATAGAGATCGTGGTTTTCGAAGATGAAGCAGGCACGAAATATACTGAAAAAATTTTCAAAGGCGCATTGTTCTTGCTGATTGAAGATGCGTTGAATTTTCTAAAAAATCAGATCGTTATTGAAAAGGTTGTAAAAGTTGAAGGCAGAGCCGAATCCGACAGATTTTACAATTATCCTTACAGAGCTTTGGAAGAGGCTGTTTGCAATGCCGTATATCACAGAGGTTACGATAACGACACAACGATAGAGATAAGAATATTCCCTACACGGATTGAGATAGTCAGTTTCCCGGGACCGTTGCCGCCTATTAGTAAAAACGACTTGAAGCATAATAAATTCGATGTCAGAAAATACCGTAACAGACGCATCGGTGAATTTTTGAAAGAACTCCATCTTACAGAAGGCAGGGGCACAGGGGTTCCGACGATTCTGAAACAACTTAAACTCAACGGGTCGCCGGAAGCTGTTTTCGACACTGACGAGGATAGAGTTTTTTTTAAGACAACAATATTCATTCATGAAGATTTCAAGGTAACTGGTATAGTAGAGAAAGCTAGGGAGAAAACTAGGGAGAAAACTAGGGAGAAAACTAGGGAGAAGATTCTTGAGTTGATTAGAAAAGATGAACTTATAACAACTAATATTATCGCTGAAATTATTGGAATATCCGTAAAAGGAGTCGAGTGGCAGATATCTAAGCTAAAAGAAGAAGGAATTCTAAAGCGTGTCGGACCCGATAAAGGCGGTCACTGGGAAGTAATAAACAATTGAAATAAGAGGAAATTATGGTAAATGATGATTTTGGCGTGGGAGATTTTATCTACGATCCCCGGGTTTATGACAAACTGAACAATTTTGACGGCGACCTGAATTACTATTACGAGCTTGCCGCAAAGCATAATGAAAGTGTTCTTGAACTCTGCTGCGGTACAGGCCGTCTGACGATACCTTTGAAGGAAAAGGGTATAAATATTTCCGGTCTGGATTACACTAATTCCATGCTTGAAGCGGCAAGAGATAAAGCCCGCAAGCGCGGGCTGGAGATAGATCTTACTCTCGCGGACATGAAAAATTTCGATCTAAAACGGAAGTTCTCGATGATCTTCATTCCCTTCAATTCGCTTCAGAACACATACAGCATTGATGATGTTTCAAAGGTTTTTTCTTCGGTCGCGGCTCATCTTACGGATGACGGCATTTTCGCTTTCGACATTTTTAATCCTGATTTTCATTTTATGATCAGCAGAGAAAAGGATTTTGTCGAAATTGACAGATTTACGCTTGATAATGGCGACGAAGTTGTATTGTCGGAAAAATCAAAATACGATACAGCATCTCAGATCAACAGATGCACATGGAGGCATGAGATCGGAGGTAAAACTATTGATCAGAAACTTGATATGAGGTGTTTCTATCCGCTGGAAATGGATCTTATCGTCAGGCATAACGGCTTTGAGGTCGTTGATAAGTACGGCTGTTTCGATAAAAGCGAATTTAATTCCGGATCGAAAAAGCAGATATATGTTTGCAGGAAAGTTAAAGTTTAAAAATGCGCAATTGATATTTCGGCAATATGTTCTTAACTTACAGAGCAACTGAGCAGGAATAAAAGTTGAAAGGTTTATCATGGACAATCAGAAGAAAAGATCATATACCGGCAGGCTGACAGGCAGATTCAGAAAGCTGATAGATTTTACCGGCCGCTACGAAAGAAAGGAAGAAATTATCCTGAGGGATTATCTTGCGATCGAAAGAACAAAACTTGCCAACGAAAGAACTCTGCTCTCATATATCAGAGCATCACTCTATCTCGTCATAGGCGGGATCGCATTTCTCGGGATGAAAGAGCTTGAAGAGATAAAGCATGTAGGTTTCGCATCTCTAGGCATAAGTATCACCATGCTTGTCATAGGCATTATCCGTTTTTATCAGCTGAACAGACAGCTCGACAAATTATATCTGCCCTTTAAGGGAGAGATAAAAAAGGACTGATGAAACTCTCCTCGACAGACATATCGGAAGTAAAGGATATCGGCGCAGTACGGAAAAAAGCTTGCTATCGGTCTTTCAATTTCTTACATTACACATCAAGGAAGTAAAAGACCCAAATAACAGGTCTTTAATTCATTGGAGATGTAATGGGTAATCGGGTTTATATATCGAAGAACATGAATTCAGATCAGATCAGTTTTATTCAGTTGCTGAAAGAATACGAGATCGAATATTTCACTATTGACGATATTGAGGACAGGCTTGGTCAAAATTTTGAAAACATCAACGAAGTTCTGGAAAATTTAGTAAAGAAAAAATTTCTGGTCAGGCTGCAGAGAAAATACTATGCGGATATCAATTTTAACAATTCAAATGTTATAGGGACTTTTATCTGTAAAAACAGCGCTGTCGGGTACTGGTCTGCATTAAGCTATTACGGATTAACGGAGAGATTTCCAAATACTGTTTATATACAGACAATAAACAAAAAACCTGACAAGAAAATACTTGGTGTAAATTACAAATTTATAAGTGTTAAACCTTCAAAAAGGGCAGGAATAATAAAAACCGGCTACGGCAATAATCAATTCAATATAACTGATATTGAAAAAACAATAACCGACTGTTTTGATCTGCCAAAGAATTCAGGTGGCTTTGATATTCTCATACCTGCTTTTAAAAGAGCTGACATGAACGCTGAGAAACTTATAGAATATGCAAGGCTGATAAAAAATATCGCAGCAACAAAAAGAATGGGATTCCTCGCAGAGTTATTCAAAAAAGAAAAGCTGAGAAAATTTATAACTTATGCGAAATCGATCGTAAATGAAAGATATAATGTCATTGATCCAAGCGGATTTGATGAGGGAGAATTCGAAAACAAATGGAAATTGAGGCTGAATGTGAGTAAAGAAAAAATTCTTAATATAGCCAAAACAGAGTATTAGGCATGATACTTAAAAAAGAAATTCAGAATAAATCAGCCCAATGGGGTGTTCCCCCTGACATAGTAGATAAAGATTGGGTTTTAGGTCACTTTCTGTCGGCTATGTTTTCTTTTGAAAACTTCAGAAAAGTTTTGGTGTTTAAAGGCGGTACGGCTTTAAGAAAATGTTTTTTTTCCCAATATCGTTTCTCTGAAGATCTTGATTTTACTGCACTTGATCCTGATTATGGTTTCTCGATGATTGATTTTGAGGATATTATTACAACAGCAAATAAAAATTCAGGGGTTCTGTTCTATCCGGATAATTTTAAGGAATTGAAATTTGAAGACAAGCTGACAGGCTACGAGATCAAGCTGAAATACTGGGGCGCAAATCATTCAAAGAATCAGGAACCGCCAGATAATGGAAGGTGGGCGACCGGAATCAAAGTTGAGATAATACTGTACGAACAAATTGTATTTGAACCTGTTATGAAAAAAATAATTCATCCGTATTCAGATGTCTCCCGATTCAAAGATATTATGATCCCCTGCTATGATCTTAAAGAAGTGATGTCTGAGAAGCTTAGAGCTTTGATACAAAGATCATATACTGCTCCAAGAGACTTCTATGACATTTACTCGCTAAGCGATTCGATTAAAATTTCTGAATGGAAGCTGATCAGATCTGCTTTTGAGCAAAAAACCAGATTTAAAGGTTACGATCCTGAGAGCATTGAAAAGGTGTTTAATGATTCAAATTTGAAAAGCGTAAAGAAAGCATGGGAAAACAGTATAAGGCATCAAGTTCCTCAGCATGATTTTCCCGGTTTCGAATATGTCTTGAACAAAGTAAAGAACATTATTGAGAAATATATTAAGACATGAAACTCTCCTCTACAGACATATCGGAAGTAAAGGATATCGGCGCAGTACGGAAAAAAGCTTTGAATTCGGCAGGGATATTCAGCGTTGAGGACCTGCTCTATTATTTTCCGCGCAGATATCTCGACAGAAAAACGATACAGCCGATAGCGAACATCATTATGGACCCGGGCGAGATGACATTTATAGCGAAGCTGTTCAAGGTGAAACTCTTCCCTGCAAAAAACTATAAGACAAGGCTCCATGCGGCTTTTTCCGACGGTACCGGGATCCTGACATGCATCTGGTTCCAGGGCGGAGAATATGTGAAGAACATTCTCGTTGAAGGAGAGGAATATATACTTTCGGGCGTCCCGAAATATTTCGGCGGATGGAAAATAGATCATCCCGTGATCGAACGGATGGATGATGAAGCCAATCTGAAAAATACGGGAAAGATAATCCCCCTCTACCCTCTTACAGCCGCCCTGACTTCAAAAAATATTGACAGCCGCGTGCTCAGAAGGCTTGTGAGTAACGCGCTTGACGATTTCTCAGGTATGCTTTCGGACGAACTGCCGGAAGCTTTAAGGGAATATCACAAGTTCCCGGGTCTGGAGGACTCGGTAAAACAGCTTCATTTCCCCGAAAGCGACGAAAGCAGGAGATCAGCGCTGAGGCGGATGAAATATGAGGAATTCTTTCATCTGCAGCTGGTCATGTGCAGGCGGAGGATGATGATTATATCCGCGCCGAAGCAGAACAGGATAACAGGGTCGGGCGACCTTTTGAAAAAACTGTACTCAAAGCTGCCATTCGAGCTGACCGGGGCCCAGAAAAAAGTCGTAAGGGAGATATTTGACGACCTGAAGAGCGATAAGGTCATGAACCGGATGCTTCAGGGCGATGTGGGCAGCGGAAAGACGGTGGTCGCCCTGCTCGCCATGGCGATGATGGCGGGCAGCGGATATCAGTCCGCTGTCATGGCGCCTACCGAGATACTCGCCGAACAGCATTACAGGGTTTTTTCATCAATGTGCGAAGGTCTTGATATCGAAATGTGCCTGATCACCGGCAAGATGAAAAAAAGCGTCCGGGAAGAAAGGCTGTCGGCGATAGCGGAGGGGCGCACGAAGATCGTGATCGGCACTCACGCCGTCATTCAAGATGGTGTTGAGTTCAACGACCTCGGTCTTGTCATAATTGACGAACAGCACAGATTCGGCGTGATGCAGAGAGGCGAACTGGTCAAAAAGGCGGAGCATGCGCCGAACATCCTCGTGATGTCCGCCACTCCGATACCGAGAACGCTCTCATTATCGCTTTACGGCGATCTTGACATTTCAATAATAGATTCACTCCCCTCAGGCCGCAAACCCGTTAAAACGGCCGTAAGGGGTGATAATGATATGAACAGGGTTTATGATTTCATAAGGTCAGAAGTAAAGAACGGAAGACAGGCCTACATAGTTTATCCGCTCATAGAAAAAACAGGAAAATCCGATCTTAAAGCGGCCGTTGACGGCTTCGAAGAATTGTCTGAAGGTGTTTTTAAAAATATACCGGTAGAGCTTTTGCACGGCAGGATGACGGGCGAAGAGAAAGACAGGATCATGAAAAGCTTTAAAGACGGGGAAATAAAAATCCTTGTCAGCACGACGGTGATCGAGGTCGGCGTAGATGTTCCCAACTCTACGGTGATGCTTGTCATGCATTCGGAGAGGTTCGGGCTTTCGCAGCTGCACCAGCTCAGGGGAAGGGTCGGCAGAGGCTCGCATCAGTCCTACTGCATACTTCACATGGCGAAAACTGAAAATGATGATACTTTGAAGCGCGTGAAAGTCATGGAAACGACCAATGACGGCTTTGCGATCAGTGAAGCTGATTTTGAACTCCGCGGACCCGGTGAGTTTTTCGGTGAAAAGCAGAGCGGTATGACCGATCTTAAACTTGCGCATCTGATATACGACCGCGAACTTTTAATAACGGCGAGGAAAGATGCTTTCGAGATGCTCCAGAAAGATCCCGTTCTGTCCTCCTATCCCCTTTTAAGAGACTTTATGAACGAAAAGTTTAAAGATAAAGTACAATTCCTGGATTACTCATGAGTCAAAATATTCAGGTAAAAGAAACGGTCCGTGACCTTACAAAATACAGAGAACTCAAAAGTTTTTCTGTATATGTAAATCTGTTTTCCCAAACACAGACCGACGGTATTACAAGATCCATATTCAAGATCACGGTAGAAGACAGCATATCCCACCACAAATTTATCGGATACAGTTTCGATAAAAGCAAAAGCAGCATTGACATATTCGTTAACTATGTGATCTCCAATCTTGAAAAAAGGAACATGATAGACAAACAATTCCTTCTTTCCAAGGGTAATCAAATACACGGAACAGAAATTATTCCTTATTCACCACCCGACCGGAAAAAAGGCAAAAGCACTGTTATCAGACAGAGAATGGATCACAGGGAAATAATTTCAAGTCTCTATAAAGAGATGATCTTCAATGAAGGAAGGGCAGTAATAGAAGGTTATTCAGAAACAGACAATCCTATCATTCCTCCGCTTTTCGTCGATTCACTTATCAAAGATATCGAAAAAGTTGTAAAATTTACTGATTTCTGGCGGGATTTTAAAATACCGGATGAAGATAATATGATCCTGAAAGAGACTTTGATGAGGTCGGGGATCGAAGCTGACAGGTATATTGAAAAATTCGACTTTAAAAACGCCCTTAAATTATATAACAGGCTCTACACTGCATCTTCAGAACTGAATGATTCCGATGCGCTAACGGCGGGATTTATTCTCAAACAGGCTAAAATATATTTCCATCTTGAGCAATATGATAAATGCAGATCCGTTCTTGAAAAAGCATTGGATACATTCGACCGTAAAAAAATCGGACCGGCGGCCGGAGAACTTTATTATTATCTAGGAATGATCTTTGTGTATTCTAACAGGATCAGGGAAGCGGATAATTATCTGGCCAGATCATCAAGACTCCTAAGCAATTCCTCCGACCGTGAAAAGAAAAATATATACTTCAGATCGAGAATACGGAGATTTATTATAAAAGGAAATTATAATCAGGCTACTGTACTGGCTAACCGTGCCATTCGCAAAGCCTTCGGCAATAATGATCTTAAAGAGCTTTCATATCTTTACGGAGTCAGATCCGAGATATGTTACAGAGAGGGCAGGTACGAAGCCGCAATGGAGAATGCCGGACTTCAGTTAAATAACGCTGTCGAAGCCAAAGATACTGTGGCGGAAGCTAAAGCCTGTGCACAGATATTTCTCATATATGCATATTGGGATAATGCATCCGAAACAAAGATCAAAGAATATCTGAAAAAAATAAAGGTCTTATCAAAAACAATAAGGAAAAGATCGTATTACTACGATGCACTGATAAATCTGGGAATACATTATTTCAAAAAAGATGATTATAAAAAATCCGAACCCTATTTCAACAGGGCATGCCGAATATACACATCAGATACCAAAGATGCCGGTTCCCACATAGTAAACATGATCTATCTGTCAAAGATCAAAACTGAAAAAAAGAATTATCTTGGTTCTGTAAGGCTCCTGAACAGGATGCTTAAATTGTCAACTGCTGCGAATGTGAAGACATATCCTGCTTATATTGAAAATTCACTGGGAAGGATATATCATGAGAAATCACAATTCACGGAATCAAACAAACACATGAGAAAAGCGCTCGCACACATAAAAGAATTCTCACTGAACGACTCTTTGCTTAAGGCACACACATACAGACTGATGGGATTAAACTACCTGAGCACAGGAATGAAGAACAAGGCTTTTTCATATCTGTCTATATCCCGCGGATTTTATAACAAACTCATGCCGGAAAAAAATGAATGGGCCGCTGACGCGTTAAAAGAGATCGAAAAAATCCTTCAGGATAAACACTCCTGATTTTCCCAATATTATTCATATTGATCGTAAATAATATAATAAATTTATGTTAGAAAACTGCCTCCGGTTTTTTTAAACCGTGTGCCCGTTATAAAAAAGATCCAAATAAGCGGGTATTATTGATGCGGTCGGCTTTTGGTGTTAACTTTGATCATAAACCAACCGAAACAGGAGGTAACCATGAAAAAAATATTTATGATCGCATGTCTGTCGGTAGCGCTTTTCACAGCCGGCATCAGAGCGGAGGAAGTCGTAATCGGCGACTGGGTATGGACGGGAGCCGGATGGTATTACACCGGAATCAATAAGGGTGGTGATCCTATACCTCCGCCACCACCGCCAAAAGATTAAAAACTATATAAGGCGAAAGAATAATGAATGCTGTCAACAACAGTTGCGGTGCTTTGTCGGTGCATTTCAGTACGGACAAAAATCCCGGAATATTTCAAAAAAACACCAGCTATGTTCTCAAAAAATTCGATCTGTACGGAATGAAATGTGTGCTGGTCTCGGAGGGAAGCAGACTGACCGTCATAACCGACAATGAAAAATCGTCAGATAAAGAGCTTTTGTCCGTGTCTCTTCCTAAAGGTATGGAAAGACATGTAAACTCGATAGTTTTAAAATGGTACAACGACAAAATAAGTCTTCACGCGGATGTATGCTTAACAGGAAAGGAAATGTGTAATGCATAAATTAAGATCAGTTATACTTGATGCAATAAAAACGAAAAAGACTTTAATAGCGGAACACAGATACTGTGATGTGATCGAAGATCCTTTGACCCTTGAGGTTTATCCGTACAAGCTCGAAGGGGATTTTCTGATCTGTTTCGATATAGAAGCAAATCAGCCGTATGCGATTAACATCGAAAGGATCAGCAGTATTAAAAGAGGCAAAAACGATATAAAAGTTCCTCCATACCCTTTCGCAGAAAAGCTTTGACACAACAGACAGACTATTACTCCTCGCTGTCTGAAAAGGAGCGCCGCACTTTTTCCCTCTCCCCACAAAGTGCGGCGTTCCTGCTTTTTGAATTAAACGGTATTTTATAATTTGTTTGACTATCGTGACAAGTATATTTAAATTATGTTCCGCGACTTTTACGGAGTTACATCAAATGAACCTTTCTAAAATATTTGTTCTTGCAATACTTACAGTAACCGTTATTATTTTAAGAGAGGAACCGAAAGAATACTTCGATTTTGATTCATACGATCTCGCCGGAATTTTTAAAGAGACAATACCCGAAACTCATTCAGTAGAGGAAGCGAATTATCCCGCAAAATGGTCTAAGATCTTCAATTCTGATGGAGAAACAGTCGGCAAGTTTCTCCTCTGTTCACCCTATTGCGACGATATTACAGGCTACGGAGGTAATCTGAGCCTTGCACTGGTCGCGGATAACGATGAAA
>SLFX01000032.1 GCA_007124045.1 Candidatus Delongbacteria bacterium
ACAAGGCTATCAGGCACAATCTGAAAAAGGTGGAAAAGATCACCGGTAAACAGCTCGGCAACAAAGATAATCCTCTTCTTCTTTCAGTAAGGTCGGGGGCGGCTATATCCATGCCCGGTGCGATGAACACATTTCTTAATGTCGGGGTAAATCTTGAGGTGATAGAAGGTCTCAGCAGGAAGGATAATTACGGATGGACGGCATGGGACTGCTACAGAAGATTTCTTCAGACCTGGGGTATGTCCTATGGAATAGACAGGGATGTGTTCGACAGGGTTATACTCGATCATAAGAAGAGTCACGGAATAGGCCTCAAAGCAGAATTCTCACCGGTACAGATGAGAGAACTCGCAATGAAATACCTGAAGGTCCTTGAAGAGAACAATGTAAGGGTGGAGAACGATCCATACCTTCAGTTGAGACAGACCATAATTAATGTATTCAATTCATGGAACTCAGAGCTCGCCAAAACATACAGAAAAATTCTTGATATTGCAGACGAATGGGGAACGGCTGTCATTGTACAGAACATGGTGCTCGGCAACCTGAACTATACATCGGGAACAGGAGTCGTATTCACACATGCGGACTACTCTCCTAAAAAAGGAATAAACCTTAACGGCGACTACACTTCTGTCAGTCAGGGCGAAGACATTGTAGGCGGTCTCGTAAGTCCTCTGCCTGTCTCATCTGACCAGCCTTACAGCGGAACTCCGGAAAGTTCGCTTGAAAAAGTTTTTCCCGCCATATACTCCAGACTGAAAAATATATGTACAGAACTGATAGAAAAACAAGGTTTCAATCATCAGGAGATCGAATTCACTTTCGAATCTGACGATCCTGATGATCTCTATATCCTTCAGACAAGAGATCAGAATATGAATCTTTCAGACGAGATAACCGTCTTCGAGAACCCCATTGATCCCGCTATGATGCTTGGAAGCGGAATAGGAATAGGATCGGGGGTGATGAACGGAGTAATCATATTTGACGAAGAAGATCTTGAAGAGTTCAGGAATAAATGCACTGACAAAAAAATGATACTTGTCCGTCCGGATACTGTTCCGGATGACATAGGGCTGATCTATGAATGTGAAGGACTTATAACGGCCAGGGGAGGCTCGACTTCTCATGCGGCGGTCACAGCCGCCAGACTCGGAAAAATATGTATCGTCAACGCGATGAACCTTTCAGTTGATGAAAAGAAAAAAGTCTGCAGGTTTAACGGAGAAATATTTGGACCGGGTGACGAACTGGCGATCGACGGGAACAAAGGATTCATATACAAGGGCAATTATCCTGTTGCTGTACTTAAATAACAGCTATTTAGGATTAATCAACATAAAGAATTATCTTGCTTTCGATATTGTATTATAATATAATGCACCCGGGTCGTCAGACTGCAAATAACAGAATATAAAAGGAGGTTTCAATCAATGGAAATCAGGGTCAAGAACAAGAATTATCTCGGCGTGAACAGCCTGGGAAGGATAGGAAAGCTCATGGTCTGGCATCAGGCCGCAAGAAAGCAGTTCGACGGAGTAGTCGTTAATCTTGGAAGGACTGTAGGCAAGAATATTGAGGATCTTATTCAAACGCTTGAGATGGATACTACTTATGGCTCTCTCGGCAGATTTCTTAACGGGATGAACGGCGAAAAGGATGTTGTAAAAATCGTTGATAGGGATAAACTCCTTTTCGATATCAACGGTATGCCGGTTAAAATTCTGACATCCGAAAGAAATCCTAAAAACATACCATGGAAGGACGAGAATGTCAGGCTTGTTATTGATTGTACCGGTCAGTATGTGGATCCTTCCACTCCTTATGATGCCGCAAAAGGAAGTCTCAGAGGTCATCTTGCAGGAGGGGCTCAAAAAGTATTACTCAGTGCTCCTTTCAAGATCAAGGATAAATCCGTCAAGATGCCCGAAGATGCGGCAATGATGGTTTACGGAATAAATCATCTTGATTACAGTCCCGACAAACATCATGTTCTTTCTGCAGCAAGTTGTACCACGACAGGGCTTTCTCACATGATAATGCCGCTTCTTCAGGATCAGGAAGCCTGCAAGATGCTTACAACATCAATGTCCACAGTGCATGCCGCAACGAACACTCAGTCAGTACTCGATTCAGTTCCTAAGACGGGTGCCTCGGATCTTAGAAAAACAAGGTCTGTTTTCAACAATATTATTCTGTCCACTACAGGTGCGGCGAAAGCACTTGAATCGATACTTCCGCAGATACAGGAAATTGGTTTCATGGCCGATTCGGTCAGAATACCTACGAATACTGTATCTTTACTTGTGCTGAATATAACCTTCAGCTCAGGACTTGATGCCAAGGGAAATCCTATAATAAACAGAAAGTATCTTAATGATATATTCAAAAGAGCCTCTGAAGGCTCCCAGAACGGAATGCTTGTTTTCTCGGAAAAACAGAATGTCTCATCAGATCTTACAGGATTCAACGCTGCTGTAGTGATCGAAGGTTTTGAAACTCACACAAGAACCGGGTTTATCAATCTTGCAGCCGAGACGCTTGAAAGCTATGGAATAAAGGATCCTAAAGCGATCCATCTGCCCGTAACCCATGCCAAGCTCTTCGGCTGGTACGACAACGAATACGGCAGCTATGTGAACATGCTCTCGAATCTTGCTGATTATGTTAACAAAAAATTCTGATCCCGAGCTTTAACGCTAATTGAAAAAAGGGCTATAAACGGGTAATTTTGTAGCCCTTTTCTTTTAACTGGTTCACTATACCGGTTTTTCCGACCATGTGACCGCTGCCGGCGACTACAAAATATATTTTTCCGTCTTTCGACTCCAGATACGAAATGACTTTTTCTGTCATTGAATGATTTCTTTCAGTGATAAGTTTATCATAAAACACGCCCAGTTCTTTTTTCCCGCCGTGTTCTTTTTCAATGATCTCTTCCATTTTATCGATGTCACCGCTGCTCCATGCCGCGACCATCTTTTCAAACTTCTCCTTGAATTCAGGAAGTTCTTCAAGTGTGTTTTCCAGCATTGCGATCTGGGTTTTTTCATCAAAGCTGCTCAAAAGCTCCATCTGAAAATCGGCAGATTCAAGTTCAAGTATCTCCTTTTTCGCATTTTTGGCTTTGGAAAGAAAATGCATGTCTATTCCTTTCTCCGGATCTAATCCCTGATCTACTATCATCAGCTGTGGCAGAGTAAGACTGACAAGCCAGGGTTTCATCATATTCAGCTGCATCATCGGGATCATCCCTATTTCCTCGACAGCTTTCTCCAGTTTTTTATAGGTTTCTTCCGACAGTACGGACCGAAGGTTTCTGCCGTCGGTATATAGACCCTTTTGCATCATCAGCATCTGTGTTTTTGCAATATCAAGATTTTTCATATCCGCTTCGACAACGAGATAATCCGATCTTTCGAATGCATCTTCTATTACATCACTCAAAGGGTAAACGCTATCGGGTACAATATGGACTGAACCGAGAAGATAAATTTTTGCGCTGCCTTCGCTACATTCAACTTTCCATAAAAAATTCGACGGCAGGACCAGGGCGGTTATCAGTATGATTGTCAAAAACACGATCTTGTTTAGTTGTAATTTCATTTTAAATCCTCCTTGTTTTGTCTCTTATTAGTTTAAAAATACCGAATAGAGCTGAATCTGTTCTGGATATATTGAAGTATGATCTCTGAACAGTTCCATATTGCCTGAACGACCTTTCCACCTGCTCTATCATGCTTCCCTCAAAGTCAAAACGGTATGTTTTTCCGGAAAGAAATTTAATCATTTCCCATGTTAGAAGAGAAACTGAATCCGAACTCTTAAATTCCTCGTCTATAGAGTTTATTAAATAATAAGCACTGTACTTTGACCAGATCACAAAAATAGCAGAATGTATATTCCCTTTTTCATCAACAGC
>SLFX01000058.1 GCA_007124045.1 Candidatus Delongbacteria bacterium
CAGAGGGATATGCTTTATTACACATCTTTAAAAGACGGTATGCGAATGGTTCTTATTCCGGCAGGACCCGTAAGGATCGGCAGTGAACTGGAAAGTGATAATGAAAAACCGGTCCATGAAGTGTTTTTAAAAGAGTTTTATATTGATGAACATGAGGTGACGGTTGCTCAGTTCAGGCTTTTTGTTGAGGAAACAGGCTACAAGCTTCCCAGGCATATTCTTTTCGACAGGTTCAATGGGCCCCGTCAGCCTATAGTTGGGGTTTCTTATGATGATGCCAAGGCTTATGCGCGATGGGCAGGAAAACGGTTGCCCACCGAATACGAATGGGAAAAAGCCGCCAGAGGCGGTCTCGAAGGTTTGAGGTATCCGTTCAGCAATGAGATAGACCCCACTTTGGCATGTTATGATTTGAACCCTGCAACTGACGGACCTGCGGATGTAAAAGCATACGGACCAAATGATTATAAACTTTATGACATGGCCGGCAATGTTGCAGAGTGGACCAGTTCCGGGGCAGTTCCATACCCCGGAGGCAGACTTTTGCGCACTTACGGTGAAGATTACCGGGTGATAAGAGGTGGCAGCTGGAGAGATGTAAGGACGAATTTAACTGTTTCTGTACGGGATTTTAAGCCAAGAGCTTTTACCAGTAACGGTGTCGGTTTCCGCTGCGTAATGGATTATTAGCTTTCGGGAGATATATGAGTTCGGAAACTGAAACAAAAGCATTGCTTGTAATGGATCTGTTCAAACAGGTCAGAAGCTATCTTGACTTTAGAAAGAAATTCTATCCCGACCATGCGCTTGAAATGACGGGAAATATTTCGTCTGATTTGAAGATAAAAATATCATCTGTTCCTAAAATTATGAATAATGAAGAATTCGGTTCGCTGGAAGAGCTGGAAAATACAGTTAATAATTGCAAAAAATGTCAGCTTCATCTGACCAGGAAAAATGCTGTTTTCGGTAAAGGCAGCGGGAAATTAAAACTTTTAATAATAGGCGAGGCGCCGGGAGCCGAAGAGGACGATAAAGGAGAACCGTTTATTGGCAGAGCCGGAAAACTTCTGACAAAGATGCTCTCCGCTATCGGAATAGAAAGAGACGATGTTTATATATGCAATGTGCTTAAGTGCAGGCCTCCCGATAACAGAGATCCGCTTCCCGAAGAGATAGAAAAATGCTCTTATTATCTTGACAGGCAGCTTGATTTTTTAAAGCCCGATCAGATTCTTGCTCTCGGCAGAATAGCGGCTGTGAGGTTACTCGGGAAAAATGAGACTATGAAAGAGCTGCGTGAAAAGATACACAGCTATAAAGGCATTCCGGTTTATGTAACATATCATCCTTCAGCGCTTTTGAGGAACCCTAAATGGAAATATCCTGCATGGGATGATCTTCAGAAACTCAAAGAAGCTATGGGAATAAAAATTGAACATTAAACGGTCTAGGATAGCCTACCTCAGAAAAGTACTCAGTAAATACAACGACCTTTATTACAAAGAGGGTATTTCGGCTGTCAGCGACTATGATTACGACAGTTTGATGAAAGAGCTTGAAGATCTTGAGGAAGAATTCGGAGAAAACAGTCTCTTCAGGAATCAGGAATCAGGATCGCCGTCAGTTGCGGTAGGATCCGATCTGGATGAGAATTTTAAGAAAGTCAGGCACCGGAAAAGGATGCTTTCAATATCCAACAGTTACAGTAAAGATGACCTGAGAGATTTCGATATAAGAATAAAAAAGATCCTTACAGATCAGAGTGATAAGGATATAGAATACTGTGTAGAGTTTAAAATAGACGGCATAGCCGTTTCGCTTGTTTACGGCAAGGGGAATCTTGTTTACGCGGCAACAAGAGGGGATGGTGAAACAGGAGATGATATTACTCAGAATATTCTGGGTCTTAACATTCCTTTTTCAGCTGATAATGCAATTGATTTTGAGGTGAGGGGTGAAATATTCATTTCTAAACAAGATTTTCTAAGGATGAATGAAGAAAGAGAAAAAGAAGGGCTTGATCCTATGGCCAACCCCAGAAACGCAGCCGCAGGGTCAGTAAAACTTCTCGATAATTTATCTGCAAGGAAACGGCCTCTTAAATTTGTTTCCTATTATTACGATGGTGATGGATCGCGACCAAAACAGTCTGAGAATATTGATTTGTTAAAAAATATGGGTTTTCCTGTTGCAGAGAATTATTTTTTGTGCTCTAATATTGAAGAAGTTATAGCTGTTTGTGATAAATGGGAATCCGAAAAGGAAAGTCTCGACTACGAAATAGACGGCCTTGTAGTCAAGATAAATGATATAGCTCTCAGAGATATAATTGGGGAAACATCCAAATCTCCAAGATGGGCAATAGCATACAAATTCAAACCTCAGCAGGCACAGACAAGACTGCTGAAAGTAGACTTTCAGGTAGGGAGGACAGGAGCGATAACTCCTGTTGCTCATCTGGAACCCGTTAAGCTTTCAGGAAGTGTTGTCAGAAGAGCAACTCTACATAATTATGACGAGATCAGATCAAAGGATATAAGAGTCGGCGACTATGTTTTTATAGAAAAAGCGGGAGAGATCATTCCAAAAATAACGGGCGTTAATCTGAGTATGAGGACTGACGGTGCAGAGGTATTAAAAATGATACGGAGCTGCCCTGCATGTTCACAAAAACTTATGAAACAGGACAGCGAGGCCGTTTTAAGATGTGTAAACTCTTCGTGCCCGGCACAACTGGAACGCCAGATACTGCATTTTGTTTCTAAAGGGGCAATGAATATTGAAAATATCGGACCCCGTATGGTATCCGGACTTATATCATCAAATTTAGTCAGCAGCTTATCTGACATTTATTTTATAACAAAGCAAGACATTATGTCGGTTGAAAGAATGGGTGAGAAATCCACTGGCAAGATTCTTTCTTCAATCGAAAAGAGCAAAACGAGAAGTCTGGAATTTCTAATATTCGGGCTTGGCATAAGGCATGTGGGTATTGAAGCATCAATTGCACTGGCGAAAAAATTTAAAAGTATGGATGATCTTTTGAGAGCCGGATACGAAGAACTGCTTGATATCAGGGATCTCGGTGAGGTTACAACACAGTCGCTTAAAAATTATTTTTCTATAGATAAAAATATTCAGCTTATAGAAAATTTAAAATCTGCAGGCCTGAATATGTTATACACTTCCGGAAATTCAAAAAACAACAGTCTGGTTGAAGGATACACATTTGTTGTTACAGGGACTTTCAAAGATATCCTGCGGAATGAGATCGTGGAGTATATTCAGCAGAACGGCGGAAAAGTATCTTCATCTGTAGGAGCATCCACTAACTTTCTTATATGCGGTTCAAATCCCGGCTCGAAATTGGATAAAGCTGAAAAATCAGGCATAAAAATACTATACGAAAACGATCTTTTCAGGCTGATAAAGAATCCTGATTTATCCTGAGGCTTTTTTAGCTTGACAATTAAGCAAGATATTGTTAATTTTTACAGTTAATAGTAACACTTAAACTTGAATTTATGGAAGGTGTGATGGTGATGGTTATATTGAAAAAAGGTTTAGTGCCGTTTTTAATTACAGTATTATGCAGTCTGTACCCGGCATCTATGACAGGGCATTCCGGCATGATAAAGCTGCTGAATCCCGAAACTCACGGTAACGGCTATTTCAGTCTGAATCTTTCCACTCTTCTCGGAGCAGGTTCAAAAGACGGGGATATTGTATTGTCAACCGCAACAAAAGATTACTTCCAGTCAACAAATCATCTTTCACTTAATGTCAGTCTCGGTAATTATATTGATCTTGGTGCAAAAGCTTCGTTTGCAGTTGACAGAATGAAAGATGAAGAGGGCAAGTCTTACACTTTGAACAGGATAAA
>SLFX01000136.1 GCA_007124045.1 Candidatus Delongbacteria bacterium
GAGAATCCGAACCATTTCTTGCCGAGATCTTTCAGAGAAGCACCAAAGTGATATATTACTTTCTCGTCAATAACGATAAACCGATCGTGCGAACCGTCAAACTCCATAACTTCGACCGGCTCATACTGCTCATTGAACTTATTAACATCGAGCTTTAGCTGTGCCGAGACCTTCTTCGTATAAATCGAAGCTTTAACACCCGCCTTACGCTTGGACAGGATCGTCAGAACAGATTCATCCACATAATTATCTATGACCAGAATGGACTTCTCCGCACTTTTCACAATATCCGAAACATACTTATAGGCATCGAATACCTGCTTATCAAACAAAATTCCCTGCTTGGGCTTGATCTCCCCGCTTTCCATTAAGGAAAATATCTTGTCGAATTTTCTATCGTTCTCCAGTAACTTAATCTCTACCATGTCAAGTCTCTGAAAGATAATCCCGTTTGTTTGAATGAATTTACGCATCTCAACGAAAGCATCAATAATTTTAATACTTAACGAGACAGCGATCTTACTCTTCAAGACCGCAGAGAGCATAGCAACGCCATGCTCTGTAAAAACATAAGGTACTTTCCTTAGGCCCATTTTATCTCCAATGGAAGTCACAATTTGTGACTTCCATTTTGCATATTCTGAAATATTCATTTGAAAATAATAATTCAAAGGAAATCTGTCTCTATTCCTCTTAACAGCTTGATTCAAAACCTTCGTCTCAACTCCATAAAGCTCCGCCAAGTCCCTGTCCAGCATCACCTGAAATCCCCGGATCGAATAAATCTTATTTCTGATACTCTCTTCAAACTTCTCCAATTCATATTCCGACATAACCACCTCTACAAGATTATTTCAACTTTCCAAGCCTGTGCAGCATTTCCACTTCCTCCACATCCATTTTCGAGAATCCGAACCACTTCTTGCCGAGATCTTTCAGAGAAGCACCAAAGTGATATATTACTTTCTCGTCA
The DNA here is from genome assembly GCA_007124045.1 of Candidatus Delongbacteria bacterium. Taxonomy (GTDB): domain Bacteria; phylum UBA4055; class UBA4055; order UBA4055; family UBA4055; genus SLFX01. The sequence goes on from SLFX01000136.1 coordinate 974, forward strand.
ATAACGATAAACCGATCGTGCGAACCGTCAAACTCCATAACTTCAACCGGCTCATATTGCTCATTGAACTTTTTAACATCGAGCTTTAGCTGTGCCGAGACCTTCTTCGTATAAATCGAAGCTTTAACACCCGCCTTACGCTTGGACAGAATCGTTAGAACAGAGTCATCCACATAATTATCTATGATCATAACTGACTTTTCCGCACTTTTCACAATATCAGAAACATGCTTATACGCATCGAACACCTGCTTATCGAATAATATACCCTGTTTGGGCTTGATCTCTCCGCTTTCCATAAGAGAAAATATCTTATCCACCCTCTTGTCTGTCTCGATCAGTTTCAGGCTCATACCGGACTGCTTAGATTCGATGACATCCAGTCTTTCAAATACCTGCATATTAGATTGAATGAATTTTCTCATTTCTATGAAGGCGTTAATAATTTTTATACTGATCTTTACGGCAACTTCACCTGTTAAAACAGCTGACAACATTGCTACACCATGTTCTGTGAATACCGTACTTTTTGCGCTCGAATGCTTCATTGTCTTGAACCGGTCGCATTTTGCGACCAGTTCGTTTTTCTCGATCTGATTCAACTTAAAACAATAATTTTCAGGAAACCTTCCCTTATTCCTTTTCACCTGCTCATTAATCCTTTTCGTCTCCACTCCATAAAGCTCCGCCAAGTCCCTGTCCAGCATCACCTGAAATCCCCGGATCGAATAAATCTTATCCCTGATACTCTCTTCAAACTTCTCCAATTCATATTCCGACATAACAATCAACTCCAATACAATTTAAGGTAATATAAAAAAGCAAAGGCTCAAATAGTGAGCTTCAGACTTCCGATCCAGTAAAACTTATAAATAAGACTGCTAAAATTGACTTATGAAATTTAAAAAAGACAGCTAAGTTTCGTTCATAAACATATAAACAATTATTCTATTTCATTATTATTACGGGGCATATAAGAGTGCTTAAATTGATTCAGTTCTTAAAACATACAAAGCTGTTTAGCAGAGCAGAAACCGGATTACGATCACCATAAAATATTTACTACTCCGCAAAATCCGAATAATCATCAAGTATCGTGTCCGTCATGTGTTTGAGTTTCTTCTCTTCAGCTATTTCTTTAACTGAGCTGTAGGGAATAAATGAGCATATTTCGGAAAGAGGTCCTTTCTCCATAACTGCAAACACGGGGCGAGTGATCTGCTGAAAAACAGCTTCTTTTCTTTCATCCGGAGCAACAATATGAATTTTTATATCAAGCATAGGCTGAAGCGAAAGCAGATCCGCCATTCTCAAAATACCCGAATAGATAGATGTAGTATCTTCAACTTCAAAAGCCCTTACTATAGAACGGCTTCTAATCCATAGTACATCAATGTTTCTGATTGTCTTCAATGTATTTTCATCAAACACCAAAGGAAGTTCATCAAGCAGAGATTCATTTCTAGGTTGCCAAACTGTTAATACTCTTTTTCGATCAGGGTTCGGCAGCCATATTTTAAATCCCAGCTTCTCGCCAATTTCGGAAAGTTTCGCCTGTATCCTTATAGATTCCCTCTGACCTTTCTTTTGTGGTAGATCTTCACTGAATAAAGTATCTTCATCTTCTGGTACGGACACAGTAATTTCCTTTTTATTACTCAGCCTGATCTTTGCCGGTTTCAGTTTCTTTTCATCGGCTTCGCTCAAAGGATAATCGACAAGATCATTTGCCTGTCTGATAAGTTTTTCCTCCAAAAACTTACAGTCCTTCTTAGGCCACAATCTTGGACTTGAAAAAACCATAAATGTCCATTTCTGACTTTTCAACGGGAGGTTTTTTGTGAACGAAAGATTTTTCCAAATAGTCTCTTCATGAATAGGAATAGATTTATCAAGCGGTAGCCATACCAATGCCCTAACCTTAAACCTTAAAGTGAAAGGATCATTTTTATCTAAAAAAATCGCCTTGTCGTCTTCAAAAGGCTCGGATTGAACTTCAAGAATACCGATAAAACGCTGAACTTTTGTACAATAACAAATAAATCTGTCGCCCTGTCCGATCTTTTGATTCATAACATAAGTCTTCCTGCTCATCCTAAATCCACTGATGTTACGGTCAGACTTCTCAAATGCTTTTGCAGTCTCCGGCGAAAACAAGTCTATATAGTAGTTCATGTCAGCTCTCTATATTGTTAATTAGTAAAATCGCCCAGAATATTCTCATAAATCTCTCCGGATCATTATTTCTCCAAAAATATAATGATTTTATCCTGAAATGTCAAAACCGCTTTTCTTCAATATTATGTTGACAAAAACCCGCGCATAAATTACATTGAGGAAAATTTTGGAGATGTCTATGAAAAATCATGGTTATTACAGGTTTCCGGCGGTATCGGGAAACACGGTCGTTTTTGTAAGCGAAGATGACTTGTGGTCGGTGCCGCTTAAGGGCGGAACGGCTCTCAGGCTGACGGCTAATACTGCCGCTCTTTCTTCGCCGAAGGTCTCGCCGGACGGCAAATGGGTGGCTTATTCTTCTGCGGAAGAAGGCTACAGCGAGGTTTATGTAAAGTCAATGTCCGGCGGCGAACACAAAAGGCTGACTTTCTTTGGAGCGAGAGCGAATGTTCTGCGCTGGTCAGATGATTCTAAATTCATTTATTTTGCGAGTAATTTCTCTCAGCCTTTTGATTCGAGCATTTACAAAATATCGAGAGACGGCGGCGGAGAGGAACTCGTTCCTGTGGGACACGCGAACCAGATCTCTTTCGGCGAAAAGGGTACTGTGATCGCGAGACACGCGGGCGATCCGGCGAGGTGGAAAAGGTACCGCGGCGGTACTGCCGGAGAGATATGGATAGACGAAAAGGGCGACGGCAATTTTAAGCAGA
>SLFX01000161.1 GCA_007124045.1 Candidatus Delongbacteria bacterium
AACTCTGAAATGTAGGATCTGAGAAGGCTGTCCGCCATTGAAATATATTCGCCCACCATTTGATTCTTTTTCAAATCATCCAGATATTTTTGGCCTGATTCAGTGTTTACGATTATATAGCCTCCCCCTGCAACAACTAAAAGAAGTATTAAAAGTAATAATCCGAGATTAGACTTCTTTTTCTTGCCTGATGGTGTATTTGCGGGTAACTTTTTTCCGGGAACCGATGTCAGTCTTCCTGCAGAAGAGCCAGCCGCTTTTTTTTTGATATCGGACTTTAGGGGAGCCGCCCCGACTTTCTCACCGCAGTTAACACATACTTTTGCATCATTTGAGTTTAAGGTATTACATTTCTTACATATCATAAAAACTTCTCCGGTTTTCTTACCGGTATAAATATAAGCAAGTAAATGAAAAAAAAACAGAAAAAAACTACCTGATTTCGTAATAAATATAAGAGGGTCATGGCAATGACCCTCTTATCTTTTTATGGTCGGGGCGAGAAGATTTGAACTTCCGACCCCCTGCTCCCAAGGCAGGTACGCTAACCGGACTGCGCTACACCCCGAACATAGTAGTTTAGTGCTGTAAATTCTGGGATCTACTGTTCAGCTTCTGCGGATTTTTCAGAAGTAATTTTCTCCTCTTTCGCAACCGGAGTTTCATTACTTTCCTTTTTTTCCTGCGGAGCAGCAGATTTATCAAACTCAACAAGCTGTAGCACAGCCGTTTCAGCAGCATCACCTTTTCTAAAGCCCAACTTCAAAATTCGTGTATAGCCCCCATTGCGACTTACATACTTGGGCGCAATATCATTGAAAAGTGAATAAACGGTTTTTTTGTGTCTTAAAAATTTCAAAGCCTGCCTGAGTGAATTAAGATCACCTTTTTTCCCCAGCGTTATCATTTTCTCAGCGTATTTCCTGGCCTCTTTAGCTTTTTCAACAGTTGTTATAATCTGTTTATGTTCAAAAAGCTGAGCCGACAGGTTACTCATAAGAGCCTTTCTGTGACTCGATGTCCTGTTGAGTTTCCTTCCTCTGACATTATGGCGCATATTCTATTCCTTTATTTCTCATTTTCTCTTTCTGGAATGCGTATCACTAATATATTTATCTACATCCATACCAAATTCAAGTCCCTTCTCCTTCAATACCTTGTTCAATTCAGCGAGAGACTTCTTTCCGAAATTCCTGAATTTAAGCATTTCGCTCTCTTTTTTTCTTACAAGGTCACCTATAGTTTTAACTTTTGCATCCGCAAGGCAGTTATGGGATCTGACAGAAAGCTCAAGCTCTTCAATAGACATCTTGAGAAGGTTTCTCTTTTTCAGGACATCAGGATCTTCATCCTCGAATCCCCCAGACTCTTCTTCCACTTCGAATTTGATGAAAAGATTGATATGGTCTCTAAGAATTTGACCCGCGTAGGTTATGGCCTCTTCGGGAGTTACAGAAGCATCTGTATGAACATCCAGTGTAAGCTTCTCAAAATCTGTCCTGTCACCGACCCTGGTATTCTCTATTTCGTAGCTGACTCTTGTAACAGGCGAGAATATTGAATCTATTGATATAGTTCCTATCGGATCGTTCTCATCCCTGTTTTCATCGGAAGGTGTATAACCTCTGCCGGTTTTGATATTAAGCTCCACACTGAACTCAGAATCTGAATTTAGGGTAGCGATCTTATGATCCGGATTATAGACTTTAACTTCTCCGCCTGAAGAATCTTCGATATCCTTGGCTGTAAAAGTTTTCGGGCCTTTAAGATTTACGGTAACCTTTGAAGTTCTTCCCTCATTAAGACCCAGCCTGACCTGCTTCAGATTAAGGATCATTATGGCAACATCTTCTTTGACTCCCGGTATGCTTGAAAATTCATGTAAAATACCGTCTATCTTAATGCTGTAGATCGCAGTTCCCTGGATAGATGAAAGAAGAACTCGTTTCATGGCATGACCGACGGTTATGCCGTATCCTCTTTCAAGAGGGGTCAGAACGAACCTGCCGTGATTGTCGTTTAGAATCTGTATGTCTATTGATTCTGGTATTTTGAAAGGTAAAACAGCCATTTTTGTTCTCTCTTTATTTTGAATAAAGTTCGACGATCAATTGCTCATTGATCTTTTCCGGTATATCTTCTCTCTTGGGTATTTCGGTAAGTTTACCTTCCATTGCCGCCTTATCGATCTTAAGATACGGTCGCGGATTCTCGGAAACTCTTTTTAATGATTCATGTATCAGTTCAAGCTTCTTCGATTTTTCTCTGACTGATATGACATCATCAACTTTTACCAAGAGCGATGGAATGTTAGCGGGTTTACCGTTCAGCAGAAAATGCCTGTGTGAGACCATTTGTCTGGCAGCTCTCTGGCTGGGTGCGAATCCCAGTCTGTAAACCATTGTATCAAACCTGCATTCCAGTCTGACCATCAGGTTTTCACCTGTTATACCTTTATCTTTCTTGGCTTTCTCGTATGTGTTCTTAAACTGCTTCTCCAATAGTCCGTAAATATACTTTGCTTTCTGCTTTTCTTTAAGCTGAAGTCCGTATTCAGAGAACCTCTTTCTCTTACCCTGTGATCCATGCTGACCGGGTTCATAAGGCTTTCTCTGAACAACTTTGTCATACTTCGGCAAACCGAAAAGATTTTCAGCATATTTCCTTGATATTTTTCCTCTTGGAGTAAAATCTCTTGCCATTCTTTCATTCTCCAGTGATTAAATTCTTCTTTTCTTTTTCGGCCTGCATCCGTTATGGGGTACTGGCGTTATGTCTTTTATGGAAAGGACTTCCAGACCTGCCGCGTTTAAGCCTCTGATCGAAGATTCTCTGCCTGCACCGGGTCCTTTTACAATAACATGCACTTTTCTTAATCCCAGCGTCATTGCTTCTTTGGCGATCTGATCACTGGCCATCTGTGCCGCGAAACTGGTATTTTTTTTAGATCCTTTATAACCTACTTTTCCGCCACTGGACCAGTTTATAATGTTGCCGTAGCTGTCGGACAGGCATACGATAGTGTTATTGAATGTAGCTTTTATTCTGGCCACACCTATCGGTTCCACCTTTTCCTTTTTTTTCAGCTTTTTTCTTCTTTTGTCAAGCGCCAAGCTTTCCTCCCTTGTACAAAATAATTAGTTATTACTTTTTCTTTTTGATGGCCATTTTCTTTTTCCCTTTACGGGTACGGGCGTTAGTCTTTGTCCTCTGCCCTCTGACCGGAAGATTCTTTCTGTGTCTGATACCTCTGTAATTTCCGATATCCATCAATCGTTTTATAGCGAGTTTGGTCTGGGTTCTCAAAGTACCTTCGATAACATAATCGTTGGTTATTATCTTCCTAATCGCATCGACCTGATCTTCGGTAAGATCTTTTACTTTGGTATCAAAGTGTATGTTTAGTTTCTCCAGTATCTTTCTTGAAGTTGATCTGCCGATACCGTAAATGTAAGTAAGCCCAATCTCTACTCTTTTTGTTGTAGGTAGATCTACACCAGCTATACGAGCCAAATTTACCTCCCTTAACCTTGTCTTTGCTTATGTTTTCTGGTTTTGCATATAACCCTGACCACGCCTTTTCTGGTGATCACCTTACAGCTTTCGCATATTTTTTTTACCGATGCCCTGACTTTCATCTTAGTACTCCCAAAATCTATTTGTTCCTGTAAACAATTCGCCCTTTTGTAAGATCGTAGGGTGAAATTTCCAGCTTTACTTTGTCTCCGGGAACCATCTTAATATAATACATTCTCATTTTCCCCGAAACATGAGCAAGGATAACATGACCATTTTCCAGTTCGACCTTAAATGTCGCATTGGGCAATGCCTCTTTAATTACCCCGTCAAC
>SLFX01000008.1 GCA_007124045.1 Candidatus Delongbacteria bacterium
AAATACGGTCATGCTGAGGTCGGAAATATAATTAACGAAGATACCGAAATGGTCCAGCACGAGATCGAGTTCAGGCCTGTTCCGATAGAAGACGCAGCCGATCAGCTCGTTTTGGCTAAATGGGCAATAAGAGAAATCGCATACAAATATAACCTTGAAGTAACTTTCGCACCCAAGATCATGATAGGTCAGGCCGGAAGCGGAATGCATGTCCATATGAGACTTTTAAAAGACGGAAAAAATGCTATCGCGGATAAAAAGGGTCTTACCGACACAGCGAAAAAACTGATCGCAGGACTGCTTGACCTTGCTCCCTCAATGACCGCATTCGGCAATACCGTGCCTACTTCATACCTGCGCCTCGTTCCGAATCAGGAAGCACCCACAAAGATCTGCTGGGGCGAAAAAAACCGTTCAGTTCTTGTAAGGATACCCCTCGGATGGTTTGGCGTTGAAAATATCATATATGACGCTAACCCAAAAGAAAAAAAGCCTAAGAATACCTCAAAATCGTCAAATCAGACAATGGAGATCAGAAATCCCGACGGAAGCGCAAATATTCATCAGCTCCTTGCCTCTCTTGCGGTAGCTGCAAGGCACGGCCTGGAAATGAAAGACGCAGTAAAATTTGCAGAAAAGCTTCATGTTGTCGGAAAAGATGCAAGCGGACTGAAGCATTTGAAAGATCTTCCTGAATCATGCTCTGAATCTGCAGACGAACTCAAAAAAAGCAGAAAAATATATGAAAAGCACGGTATATTCCCGGCAGGTATGATAGATTCTGTTATAAATAAGCTCAGATCATACGAAGACAGTGACTTAAACAAAAAGATACACGGAAACTATAAAATACTTAAACAGCTGATCCAGGAACACATCCACTGCGGGTAAATATCCGTTGCGGCGTTATTCTAAAAAGCGGTCAGACGGCCGCTTTTTTCTTTTGGAAGAATATTATCAGAACCCCTGAAACTATCATTAACAGACACAGTATCTGACCTATGGTCATCCATGACATGAAAAAACCTATATGCTCGTCCGGCTCGCGTAAAAACTCTATAAAAAATCTGACAGTCCCGTACATTATAAGATATAGTGACATTAAAAAACCTCTCGGAAACTCTTTATTTCTTATCATCCAGAGAACTCCGAAAATAAAAACACCTTCAAAAAATGCTTCGTAAAGCTGAGAGGGGTGTCTTAATAATCCGTCTCCCGCCATAGGGAAATACATGCCGAAAGACATTTCTGTAACCCTGCCGTATAGTTCTCCATTGATAAAATTACCCAGCCTTCCGAATGTATAGCCCAGTGGAGCTGCAGTTACCACAAAATCCGAAAAATGCAAAAAATCCACAGAGTTTTTCTTTGCAAAAAAATAGGTACCTGCAACCGCCGCCAGAAGTGCCCCGTGATAGCTCATGCCAGCGATTCCCGTAAACTCAACACCGTCTTTAAAAGAGAAAGGAAGAAATATCTCGAGCGGGTTTTTTATGAAATATGATAAATTATAAAATACAACATAACCGAGCCTTCCGCCAAGGAGTACAAATACGATCACATAAAAAAAATAATTCTCAAGAAGCTCCTTTTTTAAAGAATATTCATTTTTTTTTATTCGGTAGTTAAGCAGATAGAATGTGAGGCCGAAAGCCAGAATGTACATCAGGCCATAATATTTCAGCTGAAATCCGGCGATCGAGATTATATCGGGATCTGTTCTGTACGGTATTGTCTGCCACCACTTCCAAAAACTGCCCATATAAAGATCCTCACCATTATAAAACAAGCCCTGCAAATGTAATCATTTTTAAAGGTTTCTGCAATCCGGTTCTTATTTTTTATCATCAGGAATAATTTTTTTGGGCATGAACTCAAAGACACATTAATTGCGTAATGATTTGGAGTGATTTTACAGCTGGCAGAATAGATTAATGAGTTCAGCCCTCTAAAAATATTCCTGATGATTGGACATTAGCGTAATCAAACTGACAAATTCCTGACACAAAAATATTTTTACCGGGTCAGTCCTCTTTGCCGCGCCATGTTAAAATAGATTATACGACATATATTTCGTATGTTAAACCATTATCGGGAAAAGTTTTGAGAATTATGGCTCGTTATTTGTATATAAATAGTTTAATGAAAAGCGATTTGTGATTGATAAATTAAAATAGGAGAAAAGAAATGGGAAAAATAATCGGAATTGACCTCGGTACCACCAACAGCTGCGTAGCTGTAATGGAAGGTAACGAACCGGTCATTATCAACAACTCCGAAGGAGGGCGAACTACTCCTTCAATAGTGGCCTTTTCAAAGAACGGAGAAAGGCTGGTGGGCGGTCCTGCAAAAAGACAGGCAATAACAAATCCGCATAAAACTATATTTTCCATAAAAAGGTTTATGGGGAGAAAATACTCAGAGGTAGGTCAGGAGCTTAAAGAGGTACCCTATGAGGTAACAAAGAATGCAAACGGTGTTGTTCAGGTCAAAATTGACGACAAGGAATTTACTCCTCCCGAAATTTCTGCGGTAATTCTGCAAAAACTCAAACAGGCGGCAGAAGAATATCTCGGAACCAAAGTAACAGAAGCTGTAATTACCGTTCCCGCATACTTCAATGATGCGCAGAGGCAGGCCACCAAAGACGCCGGTGTTATAGCGGGGCTTGAAGTTAAGAGGATAGTCAACGAACCGACAGCCGCAGCACTTGCCTACGGTCTTGACAAAAAGATAGACGGTACGATAGCTATATATGACCTTGGAGGAGGTACTTTCGATATTTCTATACTTGAGATCGGGGACGGAGTTTTTGAGGTCAAATCCACTCACGGCGATACGCATCTTGGAGGAGACGATTTTGACCAGAGGCTCATTGACTATCTGGCGGATGAGTTCAGAAAACTCGAGGGAATAGACCTCAAAAAAGATCCGATGGCTCTACAGAGGCTCAAAGAAGCTGCCGAAAAAGCAAAGATAGAGCTTTCTTCACAAACTCAGACGCAGGTGAATCTTCCATTCATAACAGCCACACAGGACGGCCCGAAGCATCTTGATATAAGCGTAACAAGGGCAAAGTTCAACGAACTGACAATTGACCTTGTGAGGAGATCTATCGAGCCGTGCAAAACAGCAATGAAAGACGCAGGCTTAAATACAAGCGAGATAAAAGAAGTTATACTTGTCGGCGGATCGACCAGAATACCGGCGGTCGTTGACGCTGTAAGAGAATTCTTCGGAAAAGAGCCCAACAAAGGAGTTAATCCTGACGAGGTCGTAGCTCTCGGAGCCGCTATCCAGGCAGGTATCCTCGCCGGCGATGTTAATGAGGTACTCCTTCTCGATGTTACCCCTCTTTCACTCGGGATCGAAACTCTGGGCGGAGTTATGACAAGGTTGATCGAATCGAACACAACTATACCTACCAAAAAGACAGAAGTGTTCTCGACGGCCGCCGACAATCAGCCCGCTGTTGACATTCATGTTCTTCAGGGTGAAAGACCTATGGCTCCCGACAACAAGACAATCGGAAGATTCCAGCTTGACGGCATAGCTCCGGCACCGAGAGGGGTTCCGCAGATCGAAGTTACTTTTGATATAGACGCTAACGGTATTTTGAGCGTATCAGCCAAAGATAAAGCCACCGGAAAAACACAGAATGTTAGGATCGAAGTTTCTTCCGGCCTGAGCGAATCTGAAATTGAAAGAATGAAATCCGAAGCAAAAGCAAATGAGGATACAGATAAGAAGAAAAAAGAAAAGGCGGATGTCAGAAATTCATGCGATCAGGCCATATTCCAAACGGAAAAACTTCTGAAAGACCTTGAGGGAAAAATCGATCCGGCTGACAAAGAGAATCTTGAAACAAGCATGAACAAGCTCAAAGAAGTTATGAAGACTGACGACACCGACGCTATTAAGATCGCCACTGAATCGCATAACAAGATCTGGCATGAGATCAGCACCAAAATGGCTCAGGCCGCTCAGGGTGCGGCAGGACAGGCAGGACCTCAGGATTTCGATCCTTCACAGCATCAGCCTAAAGATGATCCTCAGTCCGGAGGCGGAGGCAAGGACGATGTTGAGAACGCGGATTACGAAGTTATTGATGACGATAAATAATTTATTCTCTTCACGAATAAAAAACCCCGTAAATTTTCACGGGGTTTTTTATTTCTCTACAACCGCTATTATGCGGCCGGGAAGATAAGGATTTTCAAAAATATGGTCATTTTTAAAGAATTTCCGGTTGTCGTCTCCTGAAAGAACTACAAGACTGCCGGTGCCTGATAAAACTCTCAGGTAATGTTTCCTTAGAGTCTCAAAATTGCCCACACCCCGGGAAAAAACAACATCGTATTTTTTTGAAGACGGAAGGTCTTCAAGTCTCGAATTTATCACAGTTACATTATCTAAGCCGGTCTCTTTTGCCGCCGAATCAAGAAAAACCGCCTTTTTTCTCGTGGCGTCGAGTAGAAATATCTTAACATCGCGCATCATTACCGCGATTATCATTCCGGGCAGTCCTCCCCCCGATCCAACATCAAGAAATTCGCCCTCAAAGCAGTTTATCACCTCGTAGAGAGCACAGGATTCTATCAGTGCATTCAATAGAACTTCATCCTCGCTTTTTCTTGATATAAGATTAACATTCTTATTGTAGTCCAGAAGATAAGTAAAATATTTAACAAGCCCCTCTTTTACCGTGCTTTCGAATTCTGTTTCCGCTGCTTTTTCCGCTTTTGAAATAATTGAAAGAACTCTCTCCATGTTTATATCTTTCCTGCTGCTTTAAGATTAATAAGTATAACTGAAACATCGGCCGGCGATATCCCGGCTATTCTTCCGGCCTGACCCACCGAAACCGGTTTTACCCTGTCAAGCTTTTCCGCGGCTTCTTTCTTCAGTCCTTTGAATTTTGAATAGTCTGTATCAGGAGGCAGTTTTATACTCTCGTTCTTCCTGAATTTTTTGATCATATCATTCTGTCTTTTTACATAACCCTCGTATTTTACGGCCATTTCCGCCTGTTTCAGTTCGTAATACGAGTAATTTCCGCTTTCTTCGAACAAGCCGTCTTTGAGCACCGTCTCAATTGATATCTGCGGCCTTTTTAATAGTCTGAACAGATCAGATCCTTCTTCTGTTCTTTCGAGACCGTTGTTTTCGAGAAATGCGTTTAGCCTGTCTTTTTTTATTTTTACGGACGGAAAGATTTCGGGAAGGTTTTTTATCTTATCGAGCCTTTTTTTCAGAAAGTTCAGCTCCCTTATTTTTAAAAGCCCGTACTTTTTTGAGTATTTAAGAAGCCTTGAATCCGCATTATCGTGGCGAAGCTCCAGTCGGTATTCGGCAAGGGAAGTGAACATCCTGTACGGCTCCCTGATGTCCTTTGTGATAAGATCGTCAATCAGAACGCCGGTATATGCCTCATCGCGCCCGAGAATAAAAGGATCTTTCCCGTCTATTTTCAGAACGGCATTTATTCCCGCCATCAGTCCCTGCGCCGCAGCCTCCTCGTATCCTGATGTCCCGTTCACCTGTCCGGCCATATAAAGGTTTTCCACATTTCTGGTCTCTAAGGAGAGTTTTATCTGATAAGCGGGGAAATAATCATATTCTATGGCGTAGGCCGGACGGACAAAATGGGCTCTTTCGAGTCCTTTTACGGTTCTTAAGGCTTTTTTCTGGATATCCACAGGAAGACTTGATGAGAATCCGTTTATGTAATACTCATTAGTGTAAAGACCTTCCGGTTCAAGAAAAAGTCTGTGCGAAGGTTTGTCGGAGAACCTGAAGACCTTGTCTTCCACCGAAGGGCAGTATCTGGGACCCGTCCCCTTTATTCTTCCTGAAAAAAGAGCAGTCTTGTCCAGATTTTTTGCAATTATGGAGTGAGTTTTTTCATTGGTATATGTCATAAAGCACGGAACCTGACGCAAAAATGATTTTTTGTTCCTGAATGAAAATGGTATAATAATATCGTCCGAGCCGTGGATCTCCATTCCCGAAAAATCCATGGAACCTCCCGCTATTCTCGGCGGCGTGCCGGTCTTGAGTCTCTGTGTCTCGAATCCGTTATCCCTGAGATGCTTTGAGAGTCTTTCGGCTGATTTTTCGCCCAGCCTTCCCGACGGTATCTGTTTTTTACCGATATGAATTACTGCCTTAAGAAAGGTTCCTGAACAGATGATAACGGCTCTGGAGTGTATGATCCCGTTTATGTCGGTTCTGACTCCCGAACAAACACCGTTCTTTATCACAAGCCCTGAAACCTCATCCTGAATAATATCTAAGTTAGTATGGGACTCAAGAACGGTTCTGACAAAAGAGGAATACTCCTTTTTGTCCGACTGTACGCGCAGCGCCCAGACTGCCGGTCCTTTCGATCTGTTGAGCGTTTTGAACTGAATACCCGACCTGTCGGCTGCGACTCCCATCAGACCGCCGAGAATGTCTATCTCCTTAACAAGGTGACTCTTAGCAAGACCGCCGATCGCGGGATTGCACGACATCTGGGCCGTCTGGTCAATATTCTGGGTGATCAGGAGTACTTTTTTGCCCATCTTTGCACCGATGAGGGCTGCTTCCACTCCGGCGTGACCGCCTCCAATCACTGCTATATCATATTTTTTATGCATTATTTCCCTTCCATCTTCCAGACACCTTTCCAGTCTGAAGGGGGCTGTTGTATCATAACTCCGCATCTGCGGGCCATCAGTTCCGATGAAACATCTCCATATCCGTCAGCCAGAGAAGAAAATAATTTTTTCGCCCTGATAAAATCTCCGGATTTATATAGATCGAGTGCTTCTGAATATTTTAAACGCTTTTCTTCTGTTTTTTCATCGGTCCGGTTTTCAATGCGGCTCAAAAGTTCGAACATCTTTACCGGCTTACCCTTTCCTTTGACCGAGACCTCGTCAAGTTCTCTGAAAATAAATCTGTCCTTTACTTTTTCATATGTGTTCCCGCTGATTAGGATATTGGTGCCGTAATATTTATTCAAACCCTCCAGCCTCGAAGCCAGATTCATGCCGTCCCCGATAGCAGTATAGTCAAATAGATCGTCGCTCCCGATATTGCCCACGGTCACCACATCAGTATTAATTCCTATACCTATGTCAATATTTCTGAAGGTATCCTTTTCGAGTTCTTTTTTGAGTATTTTAAGTTCGGACATCATTCCAAGAGCTGATTCGCAGGCATGATAAGCATGATCGTTCTCCACCGGCGCTCCAAAAAAACATATTATCGCGTCACCCATATATTTGTCAAGAGTTCCCTTATTCGTTTTTATAACTCCGGTCATTTTCTTCAGGTAAATATTCAGAAAGCCGACAAGTTCTTCGGGGTCTGTTTTTTCACTGTATGATGTAAAACTTCTTATGTCGGAAAAAAGCATCGTAATTTCTTTTTTTTCACCTCCAGGTTTGAATCTTCCCGGATCTTTAAGTATCTCTCTCGATACATTTTCGGGAACATATTTTCCCAGAGTCGCTCTGATGAATCTTTTCGCCTTATTCTCTTTATAATATTTTAGGGTGTAGGCCGTGAGAAAAGCGAAAAAAAGTGCGAACAGGGGTCTTGTCAGGTCAAGCACATAATTATTCTGATTGAACAGCCTTGCCGCAATTAAATAATAGCCCCATCCGAAAACTAAAATGATAAAAGTTGAAAAAGCTATGTTCAGGCGGGTGAATATTATTGCGGAAGCAAGAATGATCATGACGATCATGATGAAGACTGTCAGACCTTTCGGACTCCTGTAAATAAAATCACCGGTCAGAATGGTATTGAGTATGCTCGCCTGAACTTCCACTCCCGGAAAATGCTTCTGTACCGGTGTCGATCGCAGATCCATCAGTCCTCTCAGGGAGGATCCTATCAAAACAGGTTTGTCTCTGAATGTTCTTTTGCCTACACGGGATTTCATGACATCATAAAAAGACACCGTTCGAAATGTTCTCCATGTGCCTTTATAGTGGATATACATATAATTATCTCTGTCGAGCGGTATTCTTATATTTTCGCCTTTTATTCCTGAATAGAACTCGATGTATTTTCCGTTTTCGAACTTAACTGTTTCATGATCGGCCTCCAGGGTTCTCAAGGCCAGTGTGAAAGCGAACGAAGGGTAATACAGACCCATATATTTTTTTACAAGCTGAACCCTTCTTATTACCCCGTCGGGATCCGAGTCTATTCCGAGAAATCCGTTGCCGGCAGATGCATCGAGGATATTTCGTGATCCAATTCCCATCACCGGAAATTGCTCCACGATAAAATCGTTTTCCGGATTAAATGCTACTGCGTTCAACGGAGACGCATCCAAAGTGTCCGCATAGATAAAATTATCCCTGTCTTCGAATTCAAAGCTGTAGCCGGTTATCACATTTCCGGCAGAAATCACTGATTCGACCAGTATTGAGTCCTGGTCGTAAAATCTGCTTGTATCGAAAAGAATATCGAAAGCGGTTGTGCCGGCACCGGATTCGGACAGTCTGTCAACAGCTTTGGCAAAATAACTTCTGGGCCATTCAAAATACTTTCCCAGTCTGTCCGAAGACCTTGTGTCAATATCAACTATCACGATATCCCGCAAAGACCCTTCTTCAGATTTGCCGTAATAACGCTCCGTAAACCTTATATCGTATATCTGATTCTCGAACCTGTCAAAAAATCCGAAAATGGTAAGAAGCGAAAGCGATGAAAGAATAAAACTCAGTACAAGGTATTTGACATAGATGTTATTCATGCTGTTGAAAAATAAGAACATCCGTAAGTTAAAACAAGTACAAACTTGGCAATAATAACCTTGATTATTACCAGTTTTTTTCTTTTATTACATACCAAATGTAGAGTCTTTATAAAACGGAGAAACAAGCAATGAGCGAAGTTCCACAAGACAAAAATGTTATCGATGCTTCGATCGAAGACGAAATGCAGAGATCGTATATAGACTATTCCATGTCTGTTATTGTGTCAAGAGCTTTACCCGATGTCCGGGACGGTTTAAAACCCGTTCAGAGAAGAATACTTTTCGGAATGAACGAACTCGGACTTCACTACAACAAAAAAGAGAACAAATGCGCCCGAATAATCGGTGAGGTTATGGGTAAATACCACCCTCACGGAGACCAGGCGATCTATGCCGCTCTTGTCAGAATGGCTCAGAATTTCACATTCAGATATCCGCTCGTAAGAGGGCAGGGAAATTTCGGAAATGTTGACCTTCCCGCCGCGGCACCGCGTTATACCGAGGCCAAGCTGAACAGACTTTCGGACGAAATGCTCGCCGATATAAACAAGGAGACCGTTGATTTTGTAAACAATTACGACGATACTCTGAAAGAACCTTCCGTTCTTCCCACAAGAATACCGAATCTTCTCATAAACGGCTCACAGGGCATTGCGGTCGGAATGGCCACTTCGATACCGCCCCACAATCTTTCCGAAGTTCTCCAAGGTGTCATAGCTCTTCTTGACGATCCGGAGATCCCGATAGAGAATATAAAGGCCGATCCGGAAAACGGTATAGAAGAGAAAAAAGGTCTTCTTTCATACATACTCGCTCCCGATTTCCCGAGCAAGGGTATTATTTACGGATATTCCGGAATAAAAGAGATGTACACTACCGGCAGAGGCCATGTGGTACTCAGGGGAAGAATAGAGAAGATGATGCCGTCTAAAAAGGGTGAGAGAGTAAAACTCGTCATTACCGAAATACCATATCAGGTAAGCAGGCAGGCCCTTATCGAAAAGATCGTGGAACTTCATAAAGAAAAGAAGATAGACGGCATATTCGGTCTCGACAACGAGTCGTCGAGAGATACAAGGCTGGTGATAGAGCTCAAAAAGGATGTTAACGAAGATGTTGTAATCAATCTTTTATACAAATATACACAGCTTCAGACATCTGTCAGCGGAAACATGATCGCCCTGGTAAACGGCAAACCGATGCAGCTCAACCTCAAACAGTTCCTGGAGCAGTTCGTCGCCCACAGAGAGGATATTGTTGTCAAAAGAAGCACTTACGATCTAAGGAAAGCGCAGGAAAGGATACACATTCTCGAAGGGCTTGAGACCGCTCTGAACAACATTGACAGGGTAATTGAAATAATCAGGGGAAGCAGGAACAGCGAGCTTGCAAAAGCTTCACTCATTGAAGAATTTGCTTTTTCAGATCTTCAGGCCGCCGCGATACTCGCTATGAGACTTTCGCAGCTTACAGGGCTCGAGCGTGAAAAACTTCTGGCCGAGATAGAGGAATTAAGGCTTAAAATTACCGACCTTGAAGATATTCTTGCAAGAAAAGAAAGAAGAATACAGGTCATAAGGGACGAAGTTGCCGAGATACTTTCAAAATATGGCGATGAAAGACAGTCAGAGCTGGTCTATTACGCCGAAGACCTTACTGTAGAGGATATGGTTCCCAACGACGAGGTTATAGTAACAATATCGCATCAGGGATACATCAAAAGAGTCAACTCTTCTGAATTCAGGATTCAGGGAAGGGGCGGCGTGGGATCCAGAGGTGCTGACAGTAAAGACAATGACTTCATCGAGTTTATTTTTAATGCTTCCAACCATGACTACATAATGTTCTTTACCGAAAGGGGCAGGGCGTTCTGGAAAAAAGTATGGCAGATCCCGGAGATGAGCAAAAATTCCAAGGGCCGTCCGATAGTCAACATACTCGAAAGGGTTGAGGGCGAAAAAATAAAGACAGCGATCGTTGTCAAAGATTATGAAAAAGACGGAAAATTCCTGGTCATGGCAACTAAAAAAGGTACTATTAAGAAAACTCCCCTTAAAGCCTATTCAAGACCGAATATAGCCGGAATAATCGCTATAAATCTGCGCGATGACGATGAACTTTTGAATGTCGCCATCACATCCGGCGAAAATGAGATACTTCTCGGTACAAGGAAAGGTTCGGCAAACAGATTCCATGAGTCTCTGATAAGAGAAGTCGGCAGGAACTCCATCGGCGTAAAGGGTATAACCCTGCGTGAAAATGACGAGGTAGTTGGAATGGTGATCGCATCAAATGAGGAAATTAACCTTCTGGTTGTGAGCAAAAACGGATACGGCAAAAGAGCAGAAGTGGGTGCATTCAGAAAAACAAAGAGAGGCTCCAAGGGTGTCAAAGCGTTGAATCTGACAGAAAAGACAGGGGAAATGATATATATAGCCGAAACTGATGATAACCATGATCTTATGATAATCACAAGAAACGGTACTGTCATAAGGCAGCATATCGAAAATATCAGAGTGATGAGCAGGAACACACAGGGCGTAAAGGTAATAAAACTCAGAGAAGATGACAGCATAGCCGATATTTGTACAGTTCCGACCATTACTGAAGAAGAAGTGACCGATCAGGATCAGATATTGACAGACGGCAATGAGATTTCAGAAACCGAAAACGACCAGAATATAATCCAGAATTAGGAGGTCAGAATGTCCGAAGAAAAGAAAAACGAAGAAACGAAATTCACCCCGGAAGATGTTGAGGAATCCGCTTATGAACCCGATCCGGATCCCGAAGAAGATGAAGAACCGGCAGGAGAGGTTTCAACAATAATCGAAAAGTTCATGGAGTATGAGATCCAGACAAAAATCGGTATTTTCTCGACACTGCTTGTACTTCTCGGTCTTATTTTCAGGTGGTACTGGCTGAATGCCAACTGGTGGCTTATCCTTATCATCGGTGGCGCGGGAGTAAAAACTCTATGGACACAAATGAGGGATCTCGAAGAGGAAAAACCGGAAGAAGCAAAGCTCGCAAAATACTCCTTCGTTACCCTTATCACTCTTCTGATAATAAGAGACCTGTGGCTCACTTCCTATTTTGGGGACCTTATACGGTATCTGCCCGGAAAATAGAATGCATCCGGCTTTAGTTATCGTACTGGCTTCATTAATACTGCTGGAAAGCAGAGATTTTACAGGATCATTTTTTACTCAACCGTTTGTTGTTTCGGTTTTGTTTGTTTTGATGCCCGGATATAATGCCCAGGCAGTGATTATGCTTGCAGCGTTTGTTCATTTGTGTTTTATTTCGAGATCACCTTCAGGTGCATCACTTTTTCCGGAGTATCCATTCGCTTTTTTTATTATACTTTCCGTATCGGGCTCGAATATAACAGGATTTTTTGATATGATGATCATTGCGACCATGATAATCATTGTATCAGAAATTACAGCATATACCGTCAGGTTCAAAAGATACTTGTTTAAGAATAATATGATTTCGGCTTTTTGGGGAAAAAGGCCTTCCGGACCGGGATATGCATTGATTATTTCAATGTCAGTTTTTCTAATACACTCTTCAATAATATTTGCATTAGCCACCCTGACCGATCTTCTGACAGGTTCGTTTTTCGACACGGACATTTTAAAAACTGAACATTTTCTTTTTGTCGTTTTATTTCCCGCATCTTATTGTGCATACAGTTACTTAAGGTCTAAAAATGCCTGAATACAGACTGTTAACACTTCTTAATTACACAACTAGAACTTATTTCATACGGTTATTCTATAACTACGAAAACCTTTTCGGACAGGGACTCAGTTTTTGTCTGAAACCACATTTTTCGCATAAGGCAAACTGGGCAGAGGATAAACCGGACATGCCGGAAAAACATGAAGGTTTTTTTAATATGAATGAATATATGTCCGGATTTGCTATCGGTATTATTATCAATTCTGAACATCAGCATCCTGATCGGACAGAGAAGATTAAAAAAGTTCTCAGCTCGGTTCTAGGTTCTCTGGGCGATACCATTATTTACAGGATCGTTCTTCCCGTAATGGTTCTTTTTGCTCTTAACATTTTTTTGATTAGCGGCAACACTCTTACCGGTTGGGCTGTTTCTTTTATCATTTCACAACTTGTTATTTTTAACATATTCAGCTTTGCCATAAGGTTTTACGGACTGAAAGCCGGCATAAAGCACGGAATAGGATCTTTAAAAATATTTAAAAGCAAAAAATACTTCGCGTTGATAAAAGTTCTCAAAAACATAAGAAACTTTCTTGCAATGTCTCTTGTTGCGATAATTATCATAAGAATAAACATTTTGTTGTTTTTTTGAATTTTTAATCTTAAATTCTGATGTATTTAGAGAAAGAGCTTGAAATGGTGACTGAAAACATCAAAATAATCAACTCACTTGGACTGCATGCGCGGCCGGCGGCTCAAATCGTAAAGATTACAACAAAATACGACTGCGATGTTTTTATTTCGAAAGATGATATGGAAGTAAATGCAAAATCGATCATGGGTGTAATGATGCTGGCCGCCGAACAGAATTCATTCATCACTGTGAAATGCGACGGCAACGGAGAGTCCGATTGCCTGCATGAACTGAAAAACCTGATAGGGAATAAATTTTACGAAGAATAGATAATGGGAAAAAAGAACAAAGAAAGGATAATAAAAGGTGTTGCAGCATCTCCGGGTATAAGGATCGGAACCCCTTTCTATTATGTTCACGAAAAACTTACCGTTTCCAGAGAAACTCTTTCCGACAGCGAAATAGAGAAAGAAATTATACGCTACAAAAATGCCATAGAAAAAACCAAAACGGAAGTTCAGGCCGACAGGTCAAAGGCCGTCAAAAGATCGGGGAGTGAAGCGGGCAAAATATTCGATGCGCATCTTCTTATTCTTGA
>SLFX01000167.1 GCA_007124045.1 Candidatus Delongbacteria bacterium
AGCAAAGATCACAGTCTGAATAGAAGAAACAAAAATATAAATTAAAGTAACTGTTCTCAAATCTATATTCATCATTTCTCCCTATTTATTGTTGTGATTCCGGTTTTTCCTCATTCAAAACACCCCAGAAATATCCTATACTTCTGACAGCCTTGTAGAAATGCTCAATCTCTATCGGTTTGACGACATAAGCGGCTGCTCCTGCGGCATAGGATTCTATTATATCCTCTTCGTAATTCGACGAACTGAACATCACAATCGGTATGTGATTAAGGCTCTGTTCTTTTTTTACCGCATGAAGAAGCTCCACCCCGTCCATTTTGGGCATTTTCTTATCCAGTATTACAACGACCGGGTTTTCAGGCTGACGGCCTTCGAATTTACCTTTTCTCAATAAAAAGTCTATCCCGTCAGCTCCGTCATTTAGAACGACAACTCTCCCCTTAAAAGCATCTTTTAAAGCCCTAACGGTAAGCTCTACATCGTTCTGATCGTCTTCAATCAATAATATGAATTTCGATCTCATTTTATATCCTCCCTCTAATTTTTTGGTAAAGTAAAGTAAAATGACGCTCCTTTCCCCTCTCCGTCAGACTCAGCCCATGTTCTTCCGCCGTGCCTTGAAATAATCCTTCTGACATTGGCGAGACCTATGCCTGTTCCGGTAAAATCTTTTTCAAGATGCAGCCTCTGGAACACGCCGAATAATTTATGCGTAAACTCAGGATCGAAACCGACACCGTTATCTTTAATTGAAAAAATGTATTCCCCTTTCTGCTCTGTGCAGCTTATCGTAACTTCGGTCAAATCATTCCCTTTAGTATATTTGCATGCGTTGTCAATTAAGTTTTCCCAAACAATGGTCAACAGGTTTCTGTCTGCATTTACTGCCGGAAGTTCTTCAATAACGGCCTTCACATTCCGGTGCTCTTTGCAGTCCTTGTATTCGTTCATAACATTTTTTACAACTTCACTCATATTGAATTTTGTTTTCATCATTTCCTGTCTGCCTGTTCTGGAAAACTTCAGTAAGTCGTCTATAAGCCTTTCCATTCTATGCGCACTTGAGGTTATCTTGGAAAATGTATCTTTTGATCTGTCATTCAAAACATCAGCGTTTTCCTTCAAAAAGACATCGGTAAAACCGATTACATGCCTGACAGGAGCTCTCAGATCATGAGAAACACTGTATGCAAACGATTCAAGTTCTTTATTCGCTGACCTCAGTTCTGATGTTCTTTCTTTCACTTTCTGCTCAAGTGTTTCATTTAGCCTTTTTATTTCCTCCTCTGCTCTTTTCCTTTCGGTTATATCAAAAAATATTCCGTAGGTCGCTATGATCTTTCCCTTATCGTCAAATTCAGGGCTGGCGTTAATGAGGATAGTTTTGTTTGTGCCTTTTTCTGTGACAATATCTAATTCGTAGCTGCTCGACTGACCTTTTTTCCTTTTTTCCGTTTCGTTTTTAATCTGAATCGTTTTTTCCCGACTAGTGAAATCAAATAGAGACCTGTTTACAAGTCCGCCTTTTTCTGTTTCGAAAATTTCTTCGGCACTTTTGTTTGCGAAAATAAATATCTCTTCAGTGTTGACAATACCTATCCCGTCGTGGACTTCATGAACAAGCTTGGAATATGTTATTTCTTTCTTTTGAAGCTCAGCTTCCGCTTTGTTTTTCTGTTTTTGGAATTTTATTATCATCATTACAGTCAGTACAAGCATAATACCTGTTACGATCAGCATAATACTTCTGTACCGGCTGTGATCTTCTTTTAAATGATCCGCATAAAGAAAGCCCTCAATATCATAACCGGGTTTTATCATCCCGAATCTTTCGAAAGTGTCGGCGATATGTTTCCATCTGCCCTGGTTTACATGACCCAGTTCTACAAGATCGGGAAGCATGAGTCTTGTCATCTGACGGTACTCATAAAGAAGATGTTCCGTTTTTAAGTCAGGGTTGTACTTATTTATGATAACATCTACGGTTTCTTCAGGATTTTTCATTGCATATCTCCAACCCCTTAGGCTGGCTTTTCGAAAGGCTGAAACTGTGTCCGGGTGTTTTTTCACCATTTCTTCTGTAGTGAAAAGACAGTCCCCGTAAAAATCAACTCCATAGGTTACGGGTCTGATGTAAGCGAAAGTATTTTCCGTCTGATCTTCAACATAAGTAAGGTCGGTTATATATCCCGAGGAAGCATCAATCTTTCCTTCAAGAATATCATTATAATTACCGTCAAATTCGATTATTTCTACTTTATCAAGCAACCCCTCATTGAGAAGCATTGCCCTGATCTCCACATTTTTCAGGCCCATCATCAACTTCTTGCCCGCAAGCTGTGAAGAGTACTGGATTCCGCTGTCCGCATCAACAAGGATAGCTACCGGGGAATGCTGAAAAATCGCAGCGAGAACGACTATAGGATGGCCTTGTGTCCTGTCAATAAGAATAGACGGGGTCTGGACTCCGAAGCAGGCATTGCCTTTAACTACTTCTCTCGCCACATCCGTATAAACTTCGCCTTCGACTATTTCGACATCAAAACCAGATGCTTCGTAATAACCGAGCTCTTTGGCCATATAGTATCCCGCGAACTGAAACTGATGCTTCCATCTGAGCTGGAGAGTTATTTTATTCTTTTCAGCATGATGAGCCGACAAAGATACTGTGAACAACATCATTATTAAAACAAATATTCGAACTATATTTTTCACTTATCCTCCTCTAAGATTTCGGCAGTGTAAAATAAAAACACGCCCCTTTTCCCTCACCTTCAGATTCGGCTCTGACACTTCCTCCGTGTCTTGTTACGATTCTTTTCACCGTAGCGAGTCCTATTCCAGTTCCCGAAAAATCTTTTTCGAGATGCATCCTCTGGAAAACCCCGAACAGTTTATTTGAATACTGTGGGTCAAAACCGATTCCGTTATCCTTTACAAAAAACTCGAATTCGCATTCTTTCTCTACGACCCCGATTTCAATTTGCGCATCTTTTCCGGATGTATATTTGCATGCGTTGCTCATAAGGTTTTCCCACACTACCCTGATCAGACTTCTGTCGGAGTAAACAGGAGGCATCTCTGATATCTCCCATTCGATCTTTCTGTCACAGACTGAATCGCACAGCTCTTTTTTTAAAGATTCGATCATTGATGACATATCAGTTTTATTTTTAGAAAGTTTAATCCTGCCCGTTTTCGAAAATTCGAGCAGATCGTCTATGAGCCTCTCCATTTTCTCTGCGGCCTTTTTTATTTTTTCTAAAGCAGATGATGAGGTTTGATCAAGGTCGTTCCCCAGACTTTTATTAAGAATATTTGTGAATCCGGATATATGCCTGACGGGAGCTCTGAGGTCATGCGATACAGAGTAACTGAACGATTCAAGTTCTTTATTCACTGCCTCAAGCTGAGATGTTCTCTCTTTGACTCTCTGCTCGAGAGACTCGTTGATGCGCTTAATCTCCTCTTCAGATCTTTTTTTATCGGTTACATCAGTATGAATTCCTACCAGACCGGTTATTTCTCCCGCACTGTTTTTGATAGGATATGCACGAAGAAGTATATTCAGGATTTTTTTATCTGCAGAATACATCTCGACTTCTCCTGACCAATCTCTGCCTGAAACTATTGTTTGGAAGACAATTTTCCCGGTTTCCGGATTTACATAAAGCGTATCTGGCGGATTTTCTCCTATATTTCCGAAAAGTTCGGTAAATCTCTTATTCTGATAATAATGCTTTCCTTCAGGTGTTGACATTCCTAC
>SLFX01000132.1 GCA_007124045.1 Candidatus Delongbacteria bacterium
GAATTTATATCATGTCCTTTGAAATGTGCAAGAAATTTTTCGAAACAGTGCGAGTACGACTTTCTCGTGCTTAAACTGTAATTCTTCAACTTTAAAAGGCGTTCATATTCATTAAGTTCAGCGTTCAATTTAGTCCCTGTATTTTTTCAACATCATATATTTAACCATTTCCGATGCTTTTGTCAATTGAAAAATTGAGAGCTGGCTAAGGAACTGATCGAAGTGAAAACGGAGAACATAATCGCCGAATTTAGCTAAAAAACGAGAAAATAACCGGCTGGTGTTTACTTCCCCAGCACCCTGTTGCTTCTTTTTATAGCGCAGAACTCGCCGCACATTGAGCATACTTCATCGTCTAATGGGGCGGATGATTCGCGGTAGGCTTTTGCTTTTTCGGGGTCTATGGCGAGATCTATCTGCGCCTGCCAGTCGAGTTCGCAGCGCGCTTTGCTCATCGCGTTGTCCCAGTCCGTTGCGCCGGGGAGTCCCCGTGCGATGTCGGCGGCGTGGGCGGCAATTCGGGAGGCTATTATGCCTTCCTTCATATCATCAAGATCGGGAAGCCTGAGGTGTTCCGCAGGCGTGACATAGCACAAAAAGTCCGCCCCGTGAGCCGCCGCAAGGGCTCCGCCGATGGCGGATGTGATGTGATCGTAGCCCGGCGCTATATCGGTCACAAGCGGGCCGAGTACATAGAAGGGCGCACCGTGGCAGAGCTTTTTCTGGATCTGCATATTGGAAATGATCTCGTTTAGAGGGACATGGCCGGGGCCTTCGATCATTACCTGCACTTTTCTCTTCCAGGCCTGCTTGGTCAGTTCGCCGAGCATGATAAGCTCCTGTATCTGCGGAGCGTCCGTACTGTCCTTTATGCTGCCGGGCCTCAGTCCGTCACCGAGGCTTAGGGTCACATCGTGTTTTTCGCAGAGATCTAAAAGTCTTTCAAAATGCTCGTAGAACGGGTTCTCCGCATTGTTTTCCTCCATCCATTCCATCAGGATAGATCCGCCTCTCGATACTACATGGGTCAGCCTGCGGTTTTTCTTTATCCTGTCGAGAACTGTTCTTGTAAGTCCGGCGTGGATCGTAAGAAAATCTATTCCGTCGAGTATATGTCTTTCGGTGATCATGAACCATTCGTCAACGGTGATGTCTTTTACAGGTTTGTCTATAAATTCTCTGACTGTATCGTAAATAGGCACGGTTCCGAGCATTACGGGGGATTCTTTTACTATAAGGTTCCTGAATTTTTGCGTATCTCCGAAAGTGCTGAGGTCCATTATCGCGTCAGTTTTGAGCTTTAAGGCAGTTCTGACCTTCTTAAGTTCCATATCGAGATTGAAGCAGTCCCTTGATACCCCCAGATTGACATTGACTTTTGTCTTCAGGCCTTTGCCTATGCCGATCCCTTTCAGGTTTTTGTGGTTTTTGTTGGCGGGGATGACGATCTTTCCCTCCGACATCAGCCTTAGCAGTTCGGACCGTTCGATCTTTTCATCTTTGAGCACATCCTCCATCTGAGGCGTTACTATTCCTTTACATGCCGCATCCATCTGTGTCGTGTAGTTCATCATCTATCCTCTAATTTATTGTTTAAAATCTTAATTTTTTCTTTTATGTTCTCCGCACCCACTATTTCTGTGACTAGAGCTATTGTTTTCGCTCCTCTTTTTACGACTTCGGAGATGTTATGGTCCTTTATGCCTCCGATAGCCACGAACGGGATATTTATGTTCCTGACCGCGAATTCGAGATATTCAAGCCCGACGGCATCGCAGACATTCTTTTTTGTTTTTGTCGAAAATATCGGACCCACGCCTATGTAATCCGCTCCGTCCTCAACAGCTTTTTGAGCCTGATAGGGAGAATGTGTGGAAATTCCGATCATAAGGTACGGGGCGAGTTCTCTGATCTCTTTTACGGGAAGATCGTCCTGTCCGCAGTGTATGCCGTCCGCTCCGCAGAGTATGGCAATGTCGAGAAAATCGTTCACGATAAAAACAGCTCCGTGCTCTCTTGTGAGCTTTCTTATCTCTCTGCACTCTTCAAGCATTTCTTTTCTGGTTTTTCTTTCCTCTTTTTCGCGGTACTGAATGATCTTTATGCCGGCTTTGAGCATTTCTTTTGCAACCTCGACATTGGTGCGTCCGTTGGAAAATTCTTCCGCTGTTATGCCGTAAATGCCTTCCGGAAGGATCTTTTTGACAGCTCCGAGAGCTTCTTTTTCGATAGTGTAAACCCTGAATCTGATCCGTTCGAATACTTTTGCCTCTCCGTAAAGGGAGCAGAGATTAAGATTTTCCTCAATGCTTCTGACCGCTTCCTGAACCCTCTTAAAATTGGCGGCTACGAACTCTTTTTCCGAAGTTTTTCTGTCGTTGCCCGCACTCTGGGATATTTCGAGACCGGTATCGTCCGATGATTCTCTGCTTGAGATCAGGATCCTGTCGAGATGTTTGAGAGCATCTCTTACACTGTGACGGAGTTCGCGCAGGCTGCGGTTAAGGCCCGATGCGGTTTCTATGAACCTGAAGTGATCTTCGAGCACTCTGAGCCCTTCGGAAGCGCGGTTGATGTTCGCATCTATTATTCTGTAGCAATTGTTCATTTAACAGGCTCCCAGTCTTTCAGAACGGGCTGATAACCCCTTTCTTTAATTGATCTTATGATCTCTTCTGTGCTTCTGCCGTCCGAAATATCGAACTGGGGCACATCGCCCTTTTCCGATTCGGCGTAACCGCCCACGAAGGTCTTAGACCCCGCGGACATTCTGGTGATCCCAAGAGGCAGTATGTTGTTTCGGAATAGAGCTTTTTCCCTTGTTGACACATTCAGGCTCACGCGGGGCAGGAACAGCCTGAAGGCTGTAAGGAACTGTACGAATGTCCAATCGGACAGTTCGTGCGGCGGCTTGAAGTTCCCTTCCGAGTGCGTGATCCTCGGGAAGGAAACGGCGATCTCGGTGTCGGGATATTTATCGTCGAGATATTTTGCGTGGAGCGCGTTCATAAACGCTTCCTTTCTGACATCGCCGAGCCCGTAAAGAGCCCCGATGTTAACAAGCCGGAGTCCGGCTTTCGCGCCTCTTTCCGGGCATTCAAGCCGCGACAGGTAGTCGGTCTTTTTTCCGGAAGTGTGCATCCTTTTGTATATCTCCCTGTCGTACACTTCCTGATAGACCGTCAGCCCGTCAACGCCGAGAGTTTTGAGCTCCGCGTACTCTCCGGTGCTCATCGGGAACATTTCGACAGAAATTGACGGGAAGTGTCTTGACAGCAGTCCGACCGACTCTTTTACATATTCGAACCCTGCAGTGCTCTCAGCCTCGCCGGTCAGAACAAGAATATGCTTTATGCCCGTTTTTTTGATTATAAGAGCTTCCTTTTCGATCTCCTCAAGCGTGAGCTTTTTTCTCGGGATGCTGTTGTTCGCCGAAAACCCGCAGTAAACGCAGCCGTTCGAGCAGTAGTTCGAAATGTAGAGCGGGATGTATAAGGATATGACCCCCCCGAAATACTGCATTGTCAGCTCATGCGATCTTTTGGCCATCCTCTCAAGATGATTTTCGGCGGAAGGCGAGAGCAGGTTCAGGAGGTCTTTTTCGGTAAGCTTTTCTTTTACGATGCTTTTTTTTACATCATCGTCCGTGACTGAAGCAAAATATCCGTCAAAGCCGAAATTCTCATATTTTTCTACCGTTCCCAAAAATGACATTATCTTTCCTTACCGTAAAAAGCCCGTCAGAGGGCTCGATGCGTTCGCTGTTCTAGTCTCTTCTCCCATCCTCGAAAGGTATGCCAGCCTGCCGGCCTCTACCGCCATCGAAAAAGCCCTGCCCATGGACACGGGATCGTCCGCGATCGAGATCGCGGTATTGACCAGTACGGCATCGGCTCCCATCTCCATGGCCTCCGCCGCCTGGGACGGCCTTCCTATGCCCGCATCCACGACGACGGGGATATCTATGTTCTCTATGATCATCTCGATTATTTCTTTCAGCCTGATACCCCTGTTGGAGCCGATAGCCGAACCGAGCGGCATAACCGCCGCCGCTCCCGCATCAACGAGCTTGTAGGAGTATGTCAGGTCGGGCAGGACATAAGGAAGCACAGTGAACCCTTCGGCAGAAAGGATCTTCGTAGCCTTGAGCGTCTCCTCGTTGTCCGGCATCAGGTATTTTGTTTCGGTAATGATCTCGATCTTGATAAAATCGCCCATCCCCGCCTCTCTCGCTATCCTCGCTATCCTTACCGCCTCATCGCAGTTCCTCGCTCCCGAAGTGTTTGGAAGCAGCACCACATTTTTCGGTATGAATTCAAGAATATTCTCGCTTCCCTCGTCAAAATCCACTCTTCGGAGAGCCACGGTTATCATCTCCGACCTGCTCGCTTCAAGCATTTTAGGGATAAGGCTTCTAGACCTGAACTTTCCCGTTCCGGTAAAAAGCCTGTTTGTAAACTCCCTGCCGCCCAGTTTTAAAATATCGTTCATTATCCGCCGCCCACAAAATTAAGTATCTCTATCTTATCGCCTTCGCTGATCTTCTCTTCCTCCCATCTGCCTTTTCTGACTATCCTGCCGTTCATTTCAACGATAACGCCCGAAGGTTCGAGCTTTTTTTCGCAGATAAGGCCGTATAAATTTTCCGATAAAGTGGTGTAAGATATGCCGTTTAAAATAATTTCCATTGCCTCTTTCCTCCGTCGGTATTATCCGAATCAGGTTCCAAGGGTCGGGACATTTCCCTCTCAGCCGTTCATAACAGCACCCCCAGGGCCAACTATAAATATAAGAAAAACAAAGCGGTTTGTGAAATAAAAAATTAAAATAATTTTAAATCAATATAATCAATTTTATCCTTTACTTTAAAGTTGAATTGACTTAATATACCCATGTTCGGATCTCTAATTACAACCGGAGCATAATGAAAAGGAAGTACAGATCTTATAAAGCCGAATCACTGGCAAGAATCTTAAATACTGTAAAAGTTTTTTTCAGTACAAATATTCTGACGAAGCTGATATTTTTTGCAGTAGGCGTAATCTTATGGTTCAATCTGAATCTCCAGAAGGAGTTTGAGGCGAATGTTGAGATACCGATCATTGTAACCGGTATTCCGTCCGAAAAAACTCTGCTTGAACCTGTACCTGAGGAAGCCAGAATAAAAATAAGGTCAAAGGGAAGGAACCTTCTTCTTTCGGATATCGGAAAATATGTATATTATGCTATTGATGCATCCGGGGTGACTGATTCTGTTCTGATACGACTGAACAGCGACTATTTTATGAACCCTCAAAGCCGTGATCTTGAGGCGGTATTTATCTACCATCCGAATGAATTTATGATCAGGCTGGACGATCTTGCAATAAAAAAAGTTCCGGTAAGACTTAACCTTACCTACACTCTTGCTCCGGGTTATACTACATCAGGGGATTTTTTTGTTAAACCCGACTCTCTCACGGTTTACGGACCTGTAAAAAGAGTTTCTGATATTACCGAGGTACATACAGAAAGGGTTTCAAAAAGCTATCTTACTTCTGATCTTCATGAGCAGATCGGTCTTTCAGATCCTTCAAGTTCCACTATAAGATATTCCTCAGCCGGAGTCACAGTCTTTCAGAAAATAGTAAGGAGGGGGACAAATGTATATAAAATACCTGTCAGCTTACAAAACAAGCCTGAAGGCATGAATATTCTTTATGATCCTGTAGCTATAGATATAAAAGTAACGGGTCCTGTAAACGAACTTCAGGGTATAAAATCATCAGATTTCAGTGTTGTTGCAGATGTCGGTCTTTTTGATACAGTGAAGGGCGTTATTCCGCTTGATGTATCGTCATCACTGAAACTTGATTGGAGTTTTGAAGTCAAAGAGCTGAAAGCTATAACATACTAAATTAGTAGGAGGAAAACAATGGGCAGGATCATGGCAATAGTATCAGCGTTGATGTTTATACTGCCTCTGTATTCTAATACCGCACATATAGTCAGAGTTGAGGGGATGATAGATGAAGGAGTAGCTTTTTATGTGCAAAGGAGTATAGATCAGGCGGAAAAAGAAGGTTCATCCTTCATTATTTTTGAAATAAATACACTTGGCGGCAGGGTGGATTCAGCGATAAAGATCAAGGACGGAATTATAAGCAGTCCGCTCAAAACAGTTGCTTTTGTCAATAAAAGAGCAATTAGCGCAGGCGCGCTGATCGCTTTGAGCTGTGATATTATTGTGATGGCTCAGGGCAGCTCGATAGGAGCTGCAACAGTAGTGGATCAGACAGGCGACAAGCAGTCAGAAAAAGCACAGTCCTATTTCAGGTCGGAGATAGCATCTACAGCCGAGAGTACAGGAAGGGATAAGGATATCGCGAGAGCAATGGTAGATGAGGATATTGAAATTGAGGGCCTGATAGAGTCAGGCAAATTGCTTACGCTTACATCCGAAGAGGCTCTGGAATACGGTATGTGCGATATCGTTGTTTCGGATCATGAAGAACTCTACGCATTTCTAGGCATAATCAGCTCAGATGTTGTTTCTTCGTATATAACATTCGCAGAGAAGGTGGTAAGGTTCCTCACAAATCCGGTGATAAGCTCACTTCTCCTCACACTTGCATTTCTTGGCCTTATGTTTGAGGTCAGAACGGCCGGATGGGGTGTCGGAGGCACTATCGGGCTTATAGCTCTCGCACTTTTTTTCGGATCGCACTACATGATAGATCTTCTGGGCAACATAGAGATAATCCTTTTCATAGCAGGAACTCTTCTTATACTTGTTGAAATACTTGTGATTCCCGGATTCGGAATAACCGGCATACTTGGTATCAGTTGTATTTTTGCTTCTATATATTTGACCCTCCTGGGGAAAAATCCCACCGGTGACGATATGCTCAATGCCGGGGCCGTACTCAGCAGTTCATTTATTCTGTCAATAACAGGCATATACATAATAAGCAGATATTTGCCCGAATCTAAATTTCTTGACTTTATTGTTGTGAGGGACAGGCAGCAGAGAGGTGCGGCAGTTAAAACCTCTGAACACTACCGTTCACTTCAGGGAAAGACGGGAACAGCTTCGACCGATCTCAGGCTGAGCGGGAAGATAGAGATAGAAGGAAAAACTTATCAGGCTCAATCTGCAGATTCATATATTGAAGCAGGTACAAACATTATTGTCGATAGGATTGAGGGAAATAAGATCGTAGTTATCAAAAATAAAGAATAATAAAACTAAAAAAAGGAGGGTATAATGCCTTTACCAGTAATGATAATCATGATAGGGATCGCGGCTCTTATCGGGCTTTCGATCTTTATGTCGTTCGTGCCGATCCCGCTGTGGATCAATGCTCTTTTCGCGGGAGTAAAAGTATCGCTGTCTTCACTTATCGGAATGAGGCTCAGAAAAGTTCCGCCGGCCGTAATAGTCAATGCTCTCATAACTGCTGTAAAAGCAGGATTGAAACTGACTACCAACGACCTCGAAACACACTATCTTTCGGGCGGAAATGTACTCAGAGTCGTCACAGCTCTGATCGCGGCTGATAAAGCCAACATTGAGCTGGATTTTCAGATGGCCTGCGGAATTGATCTTGCAGGAAGGAATATTCTTGAAGCTATCCAGACATCTGTAAATCCCAGAGTCATCAATGCTCCTGCAACGGGCAAGATAGGCGCAGTGGCAAAAGACGGTATACAGCTTTTTGCCAAAGCGAGGGTAACTGTAAGAACAAATATTCAGACACTTGTGGGAGGAGCAACAGAAGAAACAATTATTGCAAGGGTCGGCGAAGGTATCGTTTCGGCTATCGGTTCATCAGACACTTATAAAGTCGTGCTGGAAAACCCGGACTATATATCAAAAAAAGTTCTGGAAAAAGGTCTGGATGCAGGAACAGCTTTCGAGATACTTTCAATTGATATCGCCGATGTGGATGTAGGAAAGAATGTCGGAGCTGAACTTCAGGCGGATCAGGCTACTTCAGATTTAAAGGTGGCTCAGGCCAAGGCTGAAACCAGAAGAGCAATGGCAGTTGCCGAGGAACAGGAAATGAAGGCAAGGGTCGTTCATATGAGATCAAAGGTCGTTGAGGCCGAAGCTCAGGTGCCATTGGCAATGGCGCAGGCATTCAGAGACGGAAATCTCGGTATAATGGATTATTACAAAATGAAGAATATTCAGGCGGATACTGCCATGAGGGAAAATATTTCCGAGCCGGGAGACAATAAATAAAAAAGAGACCCTGAAATGGAAAATATTTTTATTTTCATAGTGATAATGATAATCTCGGGAATCCTTTCAAAGAAAAAGAAACAGGCTCAGCAGACTGTCAGACCGGTTGAAAAAACAACGCATTACGACGAAAACGGGAATGCTGTAGAACGGCCAGGACCAAAGCCAAAACCCTCAACTGAACAGAAACTGAGCGATCTTCTTGAGAAGATAGGTATGATAGAAAAGCAGACTGACGAGGCTGTAGAGGCAACTGAGGAAGAAATATATCAGATGGAGTATGAATATAACGAAAATGATTATTCTGAGCCGAAGGTCGCCTACGAAACCGGTTCTTCTGTGAGTCCGGAAGGTGAAGAGAGGATTAGTGTTCATTCTTCTGAAAAGCTCAGATATTCAGATTCATCAGTTGATTATTCTATCAAAAATGCAGGTGATAACAGACTTAGAAAACTGTTTGATTCCAGATCCAAACTTAAAAGAGCAGTAGTGATTTCCGAGATTTTCAACAGAAAGTACTGATGATCTTTTAAAAGGCAAAAACTCTTCCGGCCGCTTCTTTTCCCGCACGGAAAAATAGAAGCGGCTTTGAAGGGTTCTCTTTAGAGCAGTCAATATAAAATATCTCTATCCTGAAGGGATCATTGTGTATTTCGGCATGTATGAACCCCGGTTTTGTCCAGAGTCTGGGACGGGTTATTGATCCTGTATTGACCGCCAGGGGGCCTTCAGAGCCCTTTTCTGAATATATATGGAAGACATGGGTAGTCGCAGAAAGCGCAAGATCAAGTTTTTCATTCACCGCCGCTGTTTGTTCTCTGTTTAAAAGATTCAGCCAGTATCCAAGTCGGGAATGTGCTCCTGCTATAATTATGTCGTTATCCTGTCTGTCAATAGATCCGAGGATATCTGCAAGATATTGCCTGGATGTTTCTCTGAAAGCAATGTCGTCATCTGCCGGCTGATCGGGGTAGTGCAGAGAAATAAAGTGGATGTTTATACCGTTTTTACTGATGACTGCATAATATTCCGCCCCATTCTCGGCGAACACAACATTTTCTCTCTGCTTGATATCGGTCAGACCGAAAAACTCCTTTCCGGCTCCCCAGTCAGCCTGACTTTTTCCGTAGAACTGGTTCTCGTTATCTGCGATGACAGGATAAAAATTCCTATGCCACCATTCGTCGTCTGTGAGCAGAGTTTTAAATGAGTTATCTGCATTCTTTCTTATATGGTCGCCCATTCCGATGACAAATTCAATATCATTGTTCTTTATCCATTCGTGCATTCTTTTAAATTGCGTATTTTCTGTTCCGTCCCCGTGATTATCACTGAAAATAACGAACGAAAGTACCGGTTCGCCTGCATAACCTGTTAATGTGATGATCGTCAGCAGCATAAAAAGTAGTTTTAACAATGGAAAATCCTCATGTTTTTTGATAAATTTAACTACTTAAACTAAAAAACTCAAGTAAGGTTTGAAAATGAACGCAAAAGAATTTATTGAAAACATCGGAGTGCTGAGAGAAGAATACATAAAATGGAATGCCCCGATAGTAACACTGATATCCGTACAGACAAAAGATCCCTACAGGGTGCTTATCAGCACATTACTGTCACTGCGGACAAAAGACGAGGTTACGGCAAAAGCTTCCTTCCGGCTTTTTGAAAAAGCTGACACCCCGGAAAAAATGGTAAAGCTTAAGAAGGAAGAGATTGAAAAACTGATCTATCCGGTCGGGTTTTACAAAAATAAAGCTAAAACTATTATTGATACATCAAGGCTTCTGATCGAAAAGTATAATTCGAATGTTCCTGATTCACTTGATGAACTTCTAAATATAAAGGGAGTCGGAAGAAAAACAGCAAATCTGGTACTGGCTCTCGGTTACGGAAAGGATACCATCTGCGTTGATACTCATGTACACAGAATATCGAACAGGTGGGGTGCGGTCAATACTAAAACGCCTGAGGAAACGGAATTCGCCCTCATGGAAAAGATACCAAAGAAATACTGGAGCGAGATAAACGATCTCATGGTCGCTTTCGGTCAGACTGTATGCAGACCTATAGGTCCAAAATGTTCAGAGTGCAAAGTAAAAAAATGCCCTTCAAGACGGGCATGAAATATTCGGTAAATAAAACTGACAGAAGTTTAACACGATTGGGGCTTTTTATTTGCATTATAGTGTCAAATGGATTATTTTTCAGTAAATACTGGAGTTTGTAAGTAATGGTTTGGCGGACATTAAGAAAGCTGTGGAAAAAAGAGATCACCAAGATCGCAACGCTTCTGTTTTTTATTCTCCTTCTTGCTGCTCTGCTGTACCGGAATTTTGAGACCGGCATAAGATCTCTTTTTGAGGCAATATATTTTACTCTTGTGACAATAAGTACGCTGGGATACGGAGACATTACTCCGAAAACAGTGCCGGGAAGGGTAGTAACGATGTTTCTCATATTTTCGGGTATGATTTTGATCTCTTCATTTACAGCTACTATTTCATCAATTTTAATATCGAAAAAATTAAAAGAGGGACAGGGGGTGAGTAAGATCAAAGGAAAAAATTTTGTTATTCTGTGCGGGTGGAACTGGAAAGCAGAGGGGGTTATAGGTTCCCTGATCAGTTCGGGCATAAGGGACATCGTGCTCATAAACGACAACGACCCTGTCCAGATGAACACCTTAACGGATAAATTCACAAAAGCCGAGATCAGATTCGTCAAAGGTGATTTTACCGACATCAACATCCTCAAAAAAGCCGGTGTAGAAAACTCCTCGGGAGTCCTTATTATCCCCGACAGTTCAAACGCTTCATCACAGGGTGCAGATGAGAAAACGGTTTTCGCGACTATGACGATCAAATCTATATCCGAGAGGATAAAAGTGCATGTTCAGCTTCTCAGGAACGAAACCGTTCCCTACATTCAAAGAGCCAAGGCTGACGATTATTTTATCTCTGACAATACCGTTCCTTTTTTCCTGACTTCAGCCGTTTCAAATCCCGGAATATCAGATGTTGTGAAAAAGATCATGGATGCGGGAGATGAGGATACTTTGATCTCGGCAGATATTCCGCCTGACTTCGTGGGAAAAACATTCAGAGAACTGTCAAGCCATTTCAGAACTAAAGAAAACTCTATACTTATTGCTCTGGTCCAGTTTCAGGATGTTCTCGAAATGAAGAATATTGACTCGAAGGACACTACCTCGATAGATGCTTTCATAAAAAGAAAGTTCGAAGAAGCGGGAAGGCTAACAAAAGACCTCGACAAAAGAAAGATAATGCTCAACCCCGATGATGGATATGTGATCAGAAAGCATGAAGCGGCGGTCGTATTGAAGAAAAAGCGGATAAAATGATCCTGGAGAAAAATCTATGGGTGACATAAAAAACAATTCCCTATTCCTGAACTTAAACGAAGAGCAGACATCTTTCGTGCTTTCACTTATGACAGAAAGAAAATTCAGCGGCGGTGATATTATAATTAAAGAACATTCTACCGGCAACTGCATGTATCTGTTAAAAAATGGTCAGATATCAATTGAAAAGGAACTTATTCCGCTGATCGAAGGCCATGAACCGGGAAGTGACGATAAGAAAATAATTAAAATAGACGATTCCATGAACTTTTTCTTCGGAGAGATGTCGCTTTTCGACCCGGCGCTTAAAAGGACCGCGACCATAAAAGCAGTAACACAGGTAGAACTTTTCGAACTTTTGGACACTTCGCTGGATAAGCTACTTTCCGAAAGACAGGATATAGGTGTTATTATACTTAAAAATATCGCCCTAAAACTCTCCAGAACACTGGAGACCAGCAACATCGAACTTTCAAAGATGATCACAGCCTTTACGCTTTCGCTGAAGCTCTGAGTTCATTTGGAACTGGTTTTATCTTTAGAATAAGGATATATTGTGAATTGGAAAAGTGAATGGAAAATATTAGTTACGATGGCTGGAGTGTTCCTCGCCGCGTTCTTTCTGCCTGTTGAAACCGCAAGGTTCCAGGGCGCGGTTATAGAATCTTTTTACATGCTCAAAGATTACGCTCAGGAACATGTAATATATTGTCTTCTTCCGGCTTTATTCATAGCAGGAGGTATAAGCGTATTCGTCAGTCAGGGCGCTGTGATGAAATATCTCGGCGCGAACGCAAAACGGGTCATGGCGTATTCTGTCGCCGCGGTTTCAGGAACTATTCTGGCGGTCTGTTCGTGCACAATACTTCCCCTTTTCTCGGGTATTTACAAGCGCGGCGCAGGACTGGGTCCTGCATCAGCCTTTCTTTACTCTGGTCCGGCAATTAATGTACTTGCCATAATTCTCACTGCCCGTGTTCTCGGTATGGAGCTCGGAATTGCAAGAGCAGTCGGCGCAATACTTTTCAGCGTTCTCGTCGGCCTGATCATGGCGTTTGTCTTCAGAAAAGAAGAGCTTGAAAAATCTAAAAAGCAGATGGTAATGCCCGATGAAGAATCTAAAAGACCTTTATGGCAAGATATAATTTATTTCGGTTTGATGGTGCTTATTCTTGTATTCGCAAACTGGGGGAAACCGGGAATAGAAAGCGGACTCTGGTCGTTTATCTTTCATTCAAAATGGATAATTACAACTGTTTTAAGTATAGCTTTCGGTTTAGTACTTTTTAAATTCTATGGAATGAAAAAATATCAGATATTTATAATAGCACTCGGCACAATTTTGCTTTATTTGATCTCAGGCGGAAATACAATGATTTCTTTCGCAGGTGCAGTGGTCGGACTTTCATACTTTACAAGCACGGCCGAAGGCGAACTTAAGGACTGGTTCGACGCAACATGGGGATTCACAAAGCAGATACTGCCTTTAATGTTTTTCGGAATTTTGATCGCAGGATCGTTTCTCGGAAGGCCGGGACATGAAGGATTCATACCTTCAGAATGGATCGAAATGCTGGTCGGCGGAAACTCGATCTGGTCTAACTTCTTCGCCTCAATATCCGGAGCATTAATGTATTTCGCGACTCTAACAGAAGTTCCAATACTTCAGGGTCTTATCGGCAGCGGTATGGGCAAAGGCCCCGCTCTCGCTCTATTGCTTGCAGGCCCGGCTCTTTCACTGCCTAATATGCTTGTAATAAACAGCGTAATGGGAATAAAGAAAACTTCGGTGTTCGTGGCCTCTGTAGTGGTTCTTTCCACTATTGCCGGATATATTTACGGAATACTATTTTAAAATTAAAAGAAAGAGGTAAAACGATGGATATCAAAATTCTGGGTACAGGCTGCCCCAA
>SLFX01000095.1 GCA_007124045.1 Candidatus Delongbacteria bacterium
AACCTCAGCTTGTGCTCGGTCTCGTCCGCGGCTATTTTGAGAAGAAGTTTTTCAATTTCGTCCCCTGCGAATCTTTTTGCAAGGTCTTCGTAGAGTTCTTTCGATTTCTGTTCTCTCTTCATAGCGACTACGAGAATATCCTGATAGTCCATGTCGGGTTCGGGATCAGTTTCGACGATATATTCGGAAATAGCAAGGTCTTTAACCTCGTCTATCTCGACTTTATCCATACCTTTTTCCCTTACCTTTTCAAGAAAAGTGATGTGGCCTCTTTCCATCGTTTCCAGGTCTTTGAGCATTTCCTTCATTTCACCGAATTTTGCTTTTTCCTGAAGATCGTGATAGAACTCCACAGCTTCTTTTTCTCTGTCCACTGCAAAATCAATTATTGCGTTAAAATCATCTTTTTTCATTTTATCTCCGGTTTCTAATATCTTTCTGTATGAACCTCGAAATATTCCTGCGGGTGAAGACAGGCGGGGCAGAGGTCAGGAGCTTTTGCGCCCTGGTGCAGATAGCCGCAGTTAATACATTTCCATGTGACCGTGCAGTCTTTTTCGAAAACTTTTCCGGAGTTGAGGTTGTCATATAGCTTTCTGTATCTCGCTTCGTGAGCTTTTTCGACTTCCGCTATCTTTCTGAAACAGGTGGCGACATCTTTAAAACCTTCCTCTTCTGCGATCTTCGCGAATTCAGGGTAAAGGTCAACCCATTCCTCGTGCTCGCCGTCTGCTGAAGCTTTAAGGTTCTCAAGGGTGGTTCCGATCTTCCCGGCCGGATACATTGCCGTGATCTCAACCATTCCGCCTTCAAGGAATTTGAAGAATCTTTTTGCGTGTTCCTTTTCGTTCTGTGCTGTCTCCGCAAATATTTCACTTATAGAAACAAGGCCGTCTTTCTTAGCCTGTTTAGAAAAATAATCATATCTCATTCTCGCCTGCGATTCTCCGGCGAATGCTTTTAGCAAATTCTGCTCTGTTCTGGTTCCTTTGATGCTCATCGAAAATTCTCCATATTTATTTTTAAACTTAATATTACTTGTTTTTCCACAGTCCGTGCAGGTTGCAGAATTCTCTCGCTACGAGATTCTCGTTGTAGGGCACATAAAATTCTGCGTGAGGTTTTTCGCCCGGGTTAAGGAATTTTTTTTGAGTCCATGCACCGTTAGTTACCTCGATCCACTCTATATGATGCTTTTCCTCCATCGGATGATCAACCGATCCCACTTTTACGATAATACCGTTGTCGGTCTTTTCGATGACCGGAACATGTTTTTCGCCTGCAGCGTCAGTTGAATTCGCCAGTAATTCTTTCATAGGTTCACCGCAGCATATTAGTTCTCCTATTCCTTCGTGAACGACTTCAACTATGTTCCCGCACATTTCGCATTTGTAGTACTGTTGAAATTTAGCCATGATTATCTCCTGTTTTTAATTCTTATTCCGCTGCTGCAAGAGGTGTATAAACTCTCTGCGCAAGTTCCTTGTCGAGCATGAAAAGTCCGTCCGAGCTGTTTTTGATGAGATTAAGCTTGTCCAGAATGCCGTTGGCATTTTCTTCTTCCTCCACCTGCTCGTCAATATACCACTGCAGGAAATTGAAAGTCGCTCTGTCTTTTTCCTTTTCCGCGATATCGACAAGGTCATTGATGCATTTTGTTATATGCTGTTCGTGTTTGAGTCCGGCCTGGAACATTTCGAGCGGGGTCTTCCACTCATGCTGAGGTTCGTCCAGCTGAAGAAGCTTTATCTTAGCTCCCTGTGAAAGCAGGTAACTGTAGATCTTCATTGCGTGATCTCTTTCCTCTTTTTCCTGAACGGACATCCAGTTAGCGAAACCTTCGAGTCCCATATCGGAAAAATGTGCCGACATTGAAAGGTAAAGGTAAGAGGAGAAGAGTTCTTCCTGGATCTGTTTGTTCAGAGCTGCGGCCATTTTTTTGCTTAACATGATCCTCTCCTTATATTGATTTATGTTTTTC
This sequence comes from Candidatus Delongbacteria bacterium, assembly GCA_007124045.1. GTDB lineage: Bacteria > UBA4055 > UBA4055 > UBA4055 > UBA4055 > SLFX01. Next base: position 1,982 of record SLFX01000095.1, read on the forward strand.
TTCAAGTGTTTCTATCATGGCATCTATCTTTCTGTAGTCTTCTTCGCGGGGCATACCTTTGAATAGGACAGGCTCGATAACTTCGACCTTGAGATTAGCGATCAGGCCCGAAAGCTGATCTATCATTTTTCCGCCCCAGCCGTACGAACCGATAATCGAAACGAATTTCGTTTTCGGCCTGAGCGCATTTGCGAGAAATGCCGCGTAAACAGCAGCGGGGTGCGCCCCGCCCAGCACCATCGGCGAGCCGATTATGATCGTTGACGCGTCAACAAGAGACATGGCGATCTCGCCGATGTCTGTTACCGGAAGGTTGAACGGCTTGACCGCAAAACCTTTCGACATCAGCCTGTCAGCAAGGTACTCGACCATGAGCTTTGTGCTGCCGTGCATGGAAACATAAGGTATCAGAACTTCTTTTTTGACTTTGTCGGAAGTCCAGTCCCTGTACGCCTCAATAATGACTTCGGGATTGTCGTAGATCGGTCCGTGGCTCGGTGCTATCATCTTGATCTCGAATTGAGTAACTTTTTCAATATTCTTGACGATCGTTGTCCTAAATGGCATCATTATCTCTGCATAATATCTCTTCGCACCGTGAACGACTACCGCATTGTTGCCCGCATAAAGATCAGATCCGGCGTAATGCGAACCGAAAAAATCGCACGAAAAGAGTATCTTGTCCTCTTCAAGATAAGTCACCATAGTTTCAGGCCAGTGCACCCACGGCGTTAAGAGGAACCTGAGAGTCTTGTTCCCGAGCGAAAGTGTCTCGTTGTCTTTAACAACTATGAACTTATCTTCGCAAATATGCAAATGATCCATCTCAAAAGCTTTGCATTTTTCATTCGTCACAACTTTCGCTTCCGGGAATTTTTCCAGAAGCATCGGTATCGAGCCTGAGTGGTCCTGCTCCGCGTGGTTCGTGACGATGTAATCTATCTTGTCTATGCCGAGTTCGCACAGGTTTTTTTCAAGCTCATGCCATTTTTCAGGATCCACCGAATCAATAAGCACCGTTTTTTCGCTTCCTTTTATAATGTAAGCATTGTAGCTGGTCCCTTCAGGCAGCGGAATAAGCTCATCGAATATTTTTCTGTCCCAGTGGATCGAGCCGACGAATAAAACATCCTTATTGATTGACCTGACGGTCATTTCTACACCTCCTCAAAATCGTCTTTGCCTACTCCGCAAACGGGGCACACCCAGTCATCAGGAATATCTTTAAAATCAGTTCCGGGCTTAATTCCGCCGTCAGCATCGCCTTCAGCCGGGTCATAGATCCATCCGCATACTACGCACTGATACTTTTTCATTTTGATACCTCCGTTTTTTTAATTGGTTTTATTTCCGAATTGCTTTGCTTCGTCTCTAAATATAAAAATTTTACCGAAACAATCAAAGTATTTTTAATTATTTTTTCAGACATTTTTTGCATATTCCGTAGATGTTTACCTTATAATCTTCAGCTTTGTGCCCGTTCTTTTTTACCAGATTCTCCATATCAAGTTCCGATTCAATATCAAAAATATTTCCGCATTTTTTGCAGACGAAATGAAAATGGACATCTGTTTCAAAATCCACTCTTAATTCAGTTGAATTCACAAATCTCATCGAATTTATGATCTTATTCTTCACAAGCGATTCAGTTACATTATATACAGTCATCTTGGAGATCGAAGGGAATTTTTCTTTCATATATATATATACCTGATCGAGAGTGGGATGAGTTCTGTTCTTGTCGAGATATTTTAAGATCTC
>SLFX01000139.1 GCA_007124045.1 Candidatus Delongbacteria bacterium
GTCAAATAATTCGTGTTGACAAGAGCGTTCAGGACATTTATATTCTCTGAGTTTGTTAAAAGTAAGGAGAGAATCAGATGAAACTGCCATACGCCGAGCCTTTCAGAATTAAAACGGTTGAACCGATAAGGACAAGCACTAAAGATGAAAGGATGAAGTGGATAAAAGATGCTAAGTACAATCTGTTTAATTTAAAAAGCGAGCAGGTTTTCGTTGATGTTCTCACAGATTCAGGAACAGGCTCAATGAGCAGTTCTCAATGGGCAGAAATAATGCTTGGCGATGAAAGTTATGCAGGGGCATCTTCTTTCTATAAGCTGAAAGGTACGATCAGTGAACTTCTCGGTATGGAATATTTTCTGCCTGCTCATCAGGGGCGCGCCGCCGAAAATGTTCTGTTTTCCGCTCTTATGGGAAATGAAGGTCAGGGGATGGTCGTCCCGGGAAACAGTCATTTTGACACCACCAAAGGGCATATCGAATTCAGGAAAGCCAAAGCTCTGGACTGTACGATAGATGAGGCTTTCGACACGACAATTTTTCATCCGTTCAAAGGAAATATTGATCTGTCTAAACTTGAAAAGGTTTTTAAGGATCATCCAAAAGAGAAAATACCGGTCTGTATCATAACAGTAACATGTAATTCTTCCGGCGGTCAGCCTGTTTCCATGCAGAATATAAAAGAAGTTTCCGAACTTTGCAGAAAGTATGGTATAATGGTTTTTTTCGATGCCGCCAGATTTGCTGAGAACGCTTATTTTATCAGAGAAAGGGAAGAAGGTTACGGAGATAAAACAATAAAGCAGATCGTGAAAGAAATGTTCTCTTATGTTGACGGCTGCACGATGAGCTCAAAAAAAGACGGTGTGGTCAATATTGGCGGATTTATAGCTACCAACAGGAAGGATATTTATGAAAAAGCCTCAGTCTTCAATATAGTTTTTGAAGGATTTCTTACCTACGGAGGAATGGCGGGAAGAGATATGGGAGCATTGTCGGTGGGGCTGAGAGAGTCAACTGAGTATGATTTTCTTGATCAGAGAATAGGACAGGTCGCTTATCTGGGCCATAAATTGAAAGAGTACGGAGTTCCTGTGCAGGAGCCCTTCGGAGGCCATGCTATTTTTGTTGATGCTAAAAGATTTCTGCCGAAGGTCCCGAAAGAGGAGTTTATAGCTCAGACTCTCGCCGTGGAGCTTTATATTGAAGGAGGCGTTAGGGGAGTAGAGATAGGAACTCTGCTGGCAGACAGAGATCCGGAAACCAGGGAGAACAGATATCCCGAACTTGAGCTTTTAAGGCTTGCGATCGGCAGGAGGCTTTATACTGACAATCACATGAATTATATAGCGGCTGCTCTTAAAAATGTTTACGACAGGCGCGATCAAATAACAAGAGGATTTAAAATAATCAGAGAGGCGTATATCATGCGTCATTTTACTGTTGAACTGGAAAGGCTGTAATAATGGACAGTATAACTGAAATTCTTTCTTTTCACAGGCGAAACCTGCACAGAATACCGGAAACGGCATACTGCGAATTTAAAACTTCGGAATATATAAAAAATGTCCTGGAGGGTTTCGACAGTTTTAAAATTACTTCAGCGGCAAAAACCGGGATTCTGGCTGAATACAGGGTCAACAACGGGCCGTTTATAGCATTCCGGTCTGATATTGACGCACTGAAAATAAAAGAGGAGACAGGTCTGGATTTCTCCTCCGAACATGACGGTTTTATGCACGCATGCGGTCACGATCTGCATATGAGCATTCTTCTTACTTTCGCTCAGTTCGTTCACGAAACGAAACCGGATAAGAACATTCTGCTCATATTCCAGCCTGCAGAAGAGGGCTTCGGAGGCGGAGAACTTATGGTCAAAGAGGGATTGTTCGACAGATTCGGGATAAAAGAAATCTATGCGCTGCACAACACGACCGATTTCCCTGTGGGCGTTATCGCACTGAACGGGGGAAAAATGTTCGCCGGAACGATAGAATTCGAGATCAGACTTGACGGGAAAGGCGGTCATGCCGCTGTTCCGCATGAGAATAACGATCTTGTAACGGCGACGGTTAATCTTGTTAATATGCTTAACACAATTGTACCGAGGTTTCTTGATCCTGTCCATGAAAATGTGCTTTCGATCGGCATGATACACGCGGGCGAGGCCGCCAACATACTTCCTTCATTTTCGTCGGTCAAAGGCACGGCAAGGTCATATTACAAAAGCGATCTCGAAAGAATAAAAATCAAGATGAAGGATATAGTGAATTCCGTGACCATTTCTTTTGGTATAAAAGCAAAACTCATGATCCATACGGAATATACTCCCGCCATAAACGATCCGGCTGTATTCGAAAAGATCATGAAAACAGATTTCGGTAAAGGGATAAACATAGTCGAATGCTCTCAGAAAATGACCGGGGAAGATTTCGGTTTCATGCTGGAAAAAGCTCCCGGCGCAATAGCGTGGCTTGGAGCAGGTAATGATGTCAATAAGAATGCGGGACTGCACAATCAGGGATATAACCCTGATGAGAGGGCAATGTCCGCCGGATTAAGCTATTTTAGAAAACTGCTGGATAATTTCAATAAATAATAAACGGAGATATCATGGATGAACTTAATATTCCAAAACTGAAAAAGCCGGTCGAGATAGCATTTAAGGACGGAGGAGTGATTAAAAATTCTAAAATGACGCTTTTTCTGAACCATAACTCCGCTCACCATACGGGCGAGGAGACCGTGATCGAATTGCTGAACAATGATGTGCAGTTTATTCCTGCTGTCATCGAGAACGGCGGATCGGAATTCGCTATTCTGAATGTAGATTCAATATTTTATGTGAAAGAGCTTGACGGATCAGAAGCCTCAGCAGAGGGTGAATGTCTGAAAATCCAGTTCATTACCGGCGAACAGATCGAATTCAAAGTGAATGAAATACTTCCCGGCAACAGATCGAGAGCGATAGATTTTTTAAACACCTCACAAACATTTCTAACATTCTCAAAAGACGGTAAAGCTGTGTATGTAAACAAGAATAAGATCAACAAGGCGGAGGTTGTATGAGCAATATAGAAAAGATACTTAACAGGATGATCTCGAAAAATGCGGAAAGTGTTATTTTAAGTTCGGGAGAGACGCCTTTTATAGTTATTCAGGGTCAAAAACAACCTATGGGACAAACTGTTCTGGGACCAAATGAGATCAGTGTGATGAAAAAAGAATGTGATGATTTTTTCGGAAATGCCGACAGTTTTAATTTTGGGGGCAAACCGGTCAGAGTAAGCAGGTCATCAACTTCCATAGTCTTTGAAATATCCGCGAAAACAGCTCCCAAAAGCAGTAATCTGGTAGCAGGATCAGGAAGAGATCAGACAGAGCAGACAGGCGGAAGGATACAGATAGATGATCTTCTCAGATATATGATAGAGAATGGAGCTTCAGATCTTCACATATGTACAGGAAGTAAACCGATGCTTAGACTTGACGGGGAAATGTATGAACTTGAAGACTTTCCGGTTTTGACAGAAGACGATATGTGGCCGATAATTAACTATATAACTCCCACCAGGAATATTGAGGAGTTTAAAGAGACCAACGATTCTGACTATGCTTATGAAATAGAGGGTTTATGTCGTTTCAGGTCAAATATATTCAGAGATCACCGCGGAATAGGCGGGGTTTTCAGACAGATACCATTTGAGATACTTCCTCCTGAAGTGCTTAATATCCCCAAGCATATTGTCGAATTGTGCTCAATGCCCAAAGGACTTATTCTGGTAACCGGTCCCACCGGTTCGGGAAAATCCACCACTCTCGCCGCTCTTATTGACCATGTGAACAGAAATTATAAAAAGCATATAATAACGATTGAGGATCCGGTCGAGTTCGTCCATGAGAACAACCTGTGTCTTATAAACCAGCGCGAGGTTGGTATTCACACTCAGTCCTTCAAAAGAGCCCTCAGAGCGGCTCTGAGAGAAGATCCGGATGTGATCCTTGTCGGCGAGATGAGAGACCTTGAAACCATAGCTATCGCCATCGAGATGGCTGAGACCGGACACCTTGTATTCGGAACACTGCACACTAATACTGCTGTCGGAACGGTTGACCGTATAATTGACCAGTTCCCGTCCAATCAGCAGAATCAGATAAGAGCCATGCTTGCGGATTCTCTGATAGGTGTCGTATCCCAGATGCTCTGCAAGAAAAAAGAAGGCGGAAGGATTGCCGTATATGAGACACTTATAGTAACTTCAGCTGTATCCAACCTTATCAGAGAGAGTAAGAATTTTCAGATACCTTCAATAATGGAAGTAGGCAAGTCGCAGGGGCAGAAACTCCTTACCGAGTCATTCATAGATCTAATCAAAGCAGGCACAATATCTGTCGATGAGGCTCTCAACAAAGCTGTTGACAGGAACCAGCTCATCCATGCACTACAGAACAAGAATATGCTGGCCGCCGGCGATCTGCATTAAAAATGTGTAAAAAGAAAGCCGCATGAAGCGGCTTTCTTTTTATCTGACCTTTCTGTGATACTTGTCCGGGAGGTTTGTTTCCATTCCGCCTATAACAGCGGTTTCAAAAATACCTTCATTAGTTTCGTATTTTATTCTGAGAGTTCTCTGAAATCCGGACTGCATATTGACATTTAAAAATCTGTCATCAGCTTTAGCATTAAGTTTGCCGTCTCTAACAAGCGACTGTAATCGTGCGGTAACATCAACAGTGTTTTCCGGCAAAAATCCTCCGTAAGTTGCTTCAATTATCTTTAAAAATCTTCCGTCTGATCTGTCATGAGCAGGCGCGACTGGTGTAACCGGATGTGCGACCTTCTCTGAGTGAGTTTTCACGGCTTCAACAGCCATTTCTCCTCCTTCATGAATCAGTCTTAGATTATCTGTGCTGACTGTATATCCACCTGATACAAGGACACTGCCTTTATATATTGTTGAAGTGTCAGTGATCTTTGCCATGAACCATCTCCGTGTTCTTGCTGCTCTCCGGTCTCCGGGCGGGATATAATTTGCGCCTCTTTTGTGATTGAAAATTATGACAGGCAGACCGAGTTTTATTTCTTCTTCATGAACTTTTCTTGTCTGCCAGTAATGTCTTGTCCACTTTTCCTTGCCGTCTCTGACCACCAGAAATTTTGCCTCACCTTTTGTTTCCGGACCCGGAGCCTGGATCATCTTTGCAACTTCAACATAGATCCAACTGCTTCCTTCAAGGTCTTTATCGGCAATAAAATAATCATCGTTCTGAATGAAATGACTGTCAATGTCCTGCGCTAAAACAGCCATGGGTATTATTAAGCAGAAAATGACAGTAAAAATTCTTGCGATCATGAGAACCTCCGTGTTTTTTCGGCAATTTACCAATTTTTTGAAAACTCTGCAATACAAAAAGCATTTTAATATATTGAATTAAGACCGAAAAAAGCTTAAATTTGACAAAACCGGAGGAAAATTGGCAAAGATAAAGGAAATACTGTCATCAGGCGTAAAAACAGTTATCTCGCTTGAAGTAACACCGCCCGAAAAAGGCAGCAGCATATATGATATTTTCAGGCCGCTTGACCGGCTGATGGACTACAGCCCGCAGTTTATTAATGTAACATATCATCAGCCTTATGTTGAGTATGTGGAAGAGAATGGTGAACTCATAAAACGGATACTCTCCAAAAAACCCGGTACAGTCGGAGTGAGTTCAGCGATACAGAACAGATACGGAGTTGACGCGGTTCCTCATATAATTTGCGGCGGTCAGAGCAGATATACAATAGAGGATACTATTGCAGATCTTACATACCTCGGTATTGAGAATGTTTTCGCTGTAAGGGGAGATGCCGTAAAAGGGCAGGTCAGGTTCACGCCCGAAAAAGACGGTTATTCCTATGCTTCAGAACTCGTGGAAGGAATTTCACGATCAGGATTCTGTATAGGTGTTGCGGGTTATCCTGAAAAACATTCTGAAGCTGTTAACATGGAAAAAGATATGTTGTATCTGAAAAAAAAGGTGGAGAGCGGTGCTGATTATATCATAACTCAGATGAGCTTCGATGCCGGTGCAGTTAAAGATTTTGAAAATCAAGCCCGCGAACTTGGATTAAGTGTTCCGGTAATACCCGGTATTAAGCCCGTAATATCAATGTCGCAGATCAAAAAAATACCCTCATTATTCGGAGTGAAGATCCCTCAGAAAATGAAGAGACTTATGGAAAATTCGAGGACACCAAAAGAAGAGTTCGACAACGGCATCAAATACATGGCGGGAATGGTCGAAGACCTTTTGAGATCAGGGTTTGGCGGAGTACACATCTTTACAATGGGAAGAGGCGCGGCAGCCAAAGCACTACTGGATGCGGTATTCGGAGGAAAAGCGTGAAAATAGAACAACTTATAAAAGAAAAGGTGCTGACTGTTGACGGCGGAATGGGTACGAGCCTTCTTAACTACGATCTCACTGAAGACGATTATCACGGACACGGTGTGTGTCCCGACTACCTTGTACTGTCAAGACCTGATGTTATAAAAGATATCCACGCGTCCTTTCTTCAGGCTGGTGCCGATATAATAGAGACCTGTTCCTTCGGAGCGTCCCGCACAGCCCTTGAATATCACTCGCTTTCGGACAGTGCCGGAAAGATCAATTTAGCGGCGGCGCGGCTTGCCCGCGAAACAGCCGCACAGTTCGCCTGCTCAGGACAGAAATTCGTTTCGGGTTCGATCGGGCCGGGCAGAAGACTGCCAAGCCTGGGTCAGATCGGTTACGACGAGCTTTATCATGCATACTTTGAGCAGGCTTGCGCCCTCATCGGGGGCGGAGTCGATCTGTTCCAGATTGAGACCTGCCAGGACCTGCTGCAGGCAAAAGCAGCCGTATCCGCAGTATTTTCCGCAATGGAAAAAAAACGGAAAAAACTTCCCGTCATCGTTCAGGTTACAATAGAGCACAACGGCAGGCTGCTTTTGGGAACGGATCTTCAGGCCGTCATAACTGTTCTTTCCGCGTTCGATCTTTTCGCGATAGGGCTAAACTGCGGAACCGGGCCAGAATCCATGCACGAAACAGTCGGAGAACTCTCAAAATATAACCCTTTCTACTGCTCTGTACTGCCTAATGCCGGCCTGCCTGAAACTAAAGACGGCAAGCTCGTTTATTCCCAGACCCCCGAAATTTTTGCGGAGCACATAAAACAGTTCGTTGCAAGATCGGGAGTCGAGATAGTCGGAGGCTGCTGCGGAACCACACCCGAACATATCAGGGCCGTAGCTGATGCAGTTAAAAATATCAGGCCGGGAATAAGAAGAAAAGGTCTGATCATACCCGCTTCAGCTTCTCTCTACACGAGCCGGCCTTACAATATCGAACCAAAACCTCTCATTGTCGGTGAAAGGACCAACGCGACAGGCAGCAGGAAATTCAGGAAAGCACTTTTGGACAACGATATTGATTCAATGACAGAAATGGCCAAAGATCAGGAAAACGAGGGAGCGCACATGCTCGACCTTTCACTCGCTTATACAGGAGTTGATGAGGTCAAAGCTGCAGAGCAAATGGTAAAACGGCTCTCAAAGGAACTCCGCATACCTCTTTGCATGGACTCAACAAGTCCGGAAGTGATCGAAACAGCTCTGAAAAATTATGCCGGAAAAGCTCTCATCAACTCCATCAATCTTGAGGACGGCGGAGAAAAGGCTTCAAAGATACTCAATATCGCTAAAAAATACGGCGCATCGGTCATAGCCTTAACAATAGACGAGAACGGAATGGCAAAAACCAGTGCCGCGAAAGTTGCGGCGGCTGAAAAGATAATCGAGCTGACACGCTCAAAAGGCCTTAAGGACAGCGATGTTTTCATTGATCCTCTCACATTTACACTCGGTAGCGGCGATCCCGGACTCTATGACGCAGGTTCAGAAACGCTAAAAAGCATTCCTGAGATAAAAAATAAATTTCCAGAAGTGAACATTCTGCTCGGCGTGAGCAATATCTCGTACGGTCTTTCTGAAAAAGCGAGAAAGGTTCTAAATACTGTTTTTATGCAGAATGCAGTCAGGTACGGGCTCGATGCGGCCATTTTCCATGCTGGGAAAATAACTGCTCTTCATGAGATACCGGAAAATGTTGTAAAATCTGCGGAAGATCTTATTTTCAACAGGAGAGACAGGGAAAGTGATCCGCTTGAAGATATTATCAGATATTTCGATAAAACCGCTGAAAGTGCAGAAAAGACTGAAAAGAAAGATGTGCCTGTCGAAGAGGAGCTTGTTGCCATGATCACCGGCGGAAAAAAGAAAGGGCTCGAACAAACACTGAAAAAAGCTCTGGAAAAATACACTCCGTTAGAGATCATCAATGATATTCTGCTTAAAGGAATGTCAGAAGTCGGCGAAATGTTCGGAAAAGGAACTCTCCAGCTTCCGTTCGTTCTCAGATCTGCTGAAACCATGAAGTCGGCGGCGGATATTCTTTCTGAGCATTTACAGGCGGAAGATGTCACCCATAAAGCAGTTATAGTTCTCGCTACAGTAAAAGGCGATATACACGATATAGGAAAAAATCTCGTTGACATAATCCTTTCCAACAACGGCTATAAGGTTCACAACATAGGGATTGACTGCACACCTCAGGCCATAGCTCAGGCTGCACTTGAGTACAAGGCCGATTTTATCGGTTTGAGCGGGCTTCTCGTATCATCGGCAGAAGAAATGAAAAATGTGGTGCGCTACCTTGGTGAAAGAAAGATAGATATACCCGTTCTTTGCGGCGGGGCTGCTTTAAATCACGATTTTGTGGCAAAATTTCTTGATCCTGTTTTTTGCGGCGGAGTTTATTACGCAAAGGACGCCTTCGATGCCGTCAGAATAATGAGCGGAGGGAAGGGGTCTAATGTCACCCGGGTTGTTCGATCTTCGAATACTGAAAAAAAAGAATTTACAAAACCTTCTCACGACTATAAAAAGCCTTCAAAGCCTTTTGACGGAAAGAGAATATTAAGAGATATCAGTTTCGTAACAATTGAAAAATATATAAATAAAAAAAGACTGTTCAAGGTCAAATGGGCTGGAGAGAAGAGCTGCTCCGGGCTGTATGAGAAATGTGTTCAACTGGCCTCTAACTTAAAATTTAACGCAGTTTACGGTTACTTCAATGCAGAAGAAGCGGGATTTAGTTTTGCCGAAAGAAAAACAGGCTCATCGCCATCGCTTAATGACTGGATCGAAAAAAACGATTTTGTATCAGTGTTTCTCGCAAGTGCCGGCAGGGAAGCTTCCGATCTTATGAAGGAACTTTACGAGAGCAGGTCTTACACGAAGTATTATTACTGGTACGGTTTTGCCGCTGAAGCTGCGGAAGCGCTCGCTGAATATATCAATGAAGTGATCAGGGAAGAGCTTTCCATAGCAAAAGATCAGGGAAGAAGATACAGCCCCGGATACAGCGTATGGCCGGATCTGAAAGAGCAGAAAAAAATATGCAGACTTCTAGATGCCGGCTCAATAGGAGTCACGCTAACGGAAAATAATCAGCTTGATCCCGAACTCTCCGTAAGCGGAGTTTTTATATATCATCCCGATGCGGGCTATAAAGACTGATTTTTTTTGCGTATGAAATTATTTTTTCATATATTTTGTCAAGTTTAACTAAGAGATGAGGAAATGATCATGAAAAGTATGTCTCTAAAATTATTGATTGTTTCGGTACTGGTCATATTATCGGTACCGGCAGCTGTTTTTGCGGATGATGAATATTCGGGGATTTTACCTTTGTACACAGGCAGTGACATCAGATACAACGACAATATGGGCTATGAAAAATTTTCGTTCATTATTGGAGAATCTGAGCTTTATACAGGTGAAGGGATTCTGACTAGGGTATTCTGCCGTGCTCCTGAGGGAAGATCACCTTATGAGGTTGTTAAAAATTACGAAGAAGCTCTGGAAAATTCAGGCGGAACAGTTCTTTTCCATACAAGAAATCCGAAAGAGATCAATATTGACGGAAAAAAATTCAGCGATATTTTCAAAATGAACCGAAGGGACAGGGGACTATCGACCTATCATTATACTCATACTGACTTTCCGAACGAAGTTACAGAATATCTGGCAGGTAAGATAGTCGGAGCGGATAAAGATATTTACATCCTGGTTGCGGCCGGTCCGGGCGCCTGGGCGGCGAGCCAGCACAACAGAACTTTTTTTGAACTTATTACTTTTGAAGTTCAGGCTATGGAGACAGGTCTTGTTACAGCTGCCGAGATAGGAACAGGTTTGACCGTAAACGGGAAAATAGCTCTTTACAATATATTTTTCGACAGCGGCAGATCCGATGTCAAAAGCGAGTCTGATGAAGCTCTTAAACAGATAGCGGAATTCTTAAAGTCCGACAAATCACTGAAAGTTTTGATTGTGGGTCACACTGACAATACAGGTGATTTTGATATGAATATTAAACTTTCAAAAGACAGGGCGGATGCAGTAACCGCGAAACTGATATCGGAATTTGGTGTTGATACAGGTCAGCTTAAGCCATACGGAGCCGGTCCGGTATCTCCCGTGACCAGCAATTCAACAGAGGCGGGAAGAGCAAGAAACAGGCGGGTTGAGGTTGTAGAGAGATAAATGTTCAGGCTGAAGCCGGTGAGATTTATAGTAGTTTAAAGCTTCAAAGTCACAAGTTCCGAAGACACATTCTCAACTTTTTTTAGTTCTTCCATGATAGCATTTTTCTCATTCTGCTCGCCTACGAACTCGATCATCAGAAATCCCTGTTCCGAACATCTGTCGAGTACTCCGTCGTGGATGCCGAGTCTTGTTTTAATGCTGCAGCCGTAGTTTGTCAGTATCTGCTGCACCTTTACGGCAGATTCTCTTCTTTTTCCGACCATGATTAGTATGATTGTCTTTTCCATGATGTTCTCCGTATTTTGTTTTATTTTACCACTATCCTCGGAATATCTCTGGACAGTCTTGAAAGTATCTCGTAATTTATCTGCTGCGTAATTTCACTGAATGAATCAACTGAAATAGCCATATCGTTCTGCTCTCCAATGATTATGACTTCGTCTCCCGGTTTTACATCACCGGCTCTTGTAACATCGATCGTTATCATGTTCATGTTGACAAGTCCTATTACAGAACATCTGACTCCGTTTATAAGCACTCTTCCCCGGTTAGAGAGAGATCGGCTGTATCCGAAAGAGTATCCTACAGGAACGACAGCCGTTTTTATATCCTCGGTTGCGAGATAAGTTGTTCCGTAGCTTATGAATTTACCTGTCTTTACTGTTTTTGTGCTCATGACTTCGCTTTTCCATGTAATAACACGCTGAAGCGGGTTGTTATACCCGGTCTTGTTGTTGAGATATCTTAAAAACACTTCACGACTCGACCAGAAACCGTACTGCATTATGCCTATTCTGACGAGGTTATGTCTTGAGCCAGGATAGCAGACCGCGGCAGCTGAGCAGGCCAGATGAGAGTATTCTGCGGCAAGATTTTGTTTTTCGAGCTCAGATTTAAATGTATTGAAAAATTTAATCTGATTCTTAACTCTGACATGGTTGGCTATACTTTCAGGCCCTGCGAGATGCGAACAGAGTCCTTTGATCTTAAAATGCTTTTTATTATCAGAAATAATTTTTAAGGCCTGCTTAAAATCTTTTTTTGAAAACCCCGTCCTGTTCATACCGGTTTCAACTTCGAGATGTATATTAGCAGGCTTTTTTAGAGCTTTAGCGTCAGACAGTGCGATTTCAAGTCTTTCAATGTTAAATATATAGAATTCAATACCTTTTTTAACGGCATCACTGATCTGTGAACTGTCTATCCAGCCCATGACCATAATATCCGCCGACTTTTTTACTATTTTATAGACCTGTAAAGCCTCATTATAGCTGAAAACCGAAAAATGGTCTATTCCTGATCCTCTGGCGACAGGAACATAAGATTCTATTCCGTGTCCATACGCATTAGCCTTGACCACAGACGATATTCTGACATTTTCACCGACGATCTTTCTTATCAGGTTGAAATTGTTTTCAACTGCAGACCTGCTTATGTGAATCTCCATAGGATGTTCCATGCACAAAAGATAAGAAAATAATTCATTTTAATCAAATGTTTCTTGACATTTAAGATAAATTTTGTTTAATTTGCAGATCGTTCATTGGGGGTATGGCTTAGTTGGTTCAAAGCGCTAGCTCGACAAGCTAGAGATCACTGGTTCGAGTCCAGTTACCCCCACTAAGTTTCTTCGGCGAAAGCCTTCATAAATTCGATCAGTTCCCGCTTGTCAGCGGGTTTTGTGTTTCTTACATAGTATCCGGAATTACAAACCCCGGTCACAAGGCACTGCTCCAAATTGAGTCCGGCGATGTAGCCAGAGTAAAATCCCGCGTTGAACACATCGCCAGCGCCGGTCGAAAGTTTCGGTTCCGGCGTGTAGGGCCCGTTTACGAGAAACGAGCCTTCGTCCGCGCAGACGGCAGCCTGTTTTATACTGTGGATCACTACGGCTCTCAAAGGCAGCACTTTGTGTATGTTCTCAGCAAGTTCCTTAATATCAGCCTCTGCCGTCTGCGCTCCGGTCACCGCGGCGCACTGCGCCGCCTCGGACTCATTGAGCCCGAGAATGACATCCGCATGACCGTTTATTTCAAGAAGCCTGTCCATACAGAGCTTAAGATCTTCGCGGCTCCTTTTTTTCGGGTCGGTCAAATCAACATAAACGGTCTTGCGGCCGGCTATGCCGGACAAAAGTTCTGTCAGCTTACTGAAAATGCCGTTCATCTGCGGGATCATCGTCCAGTTCACAAGGGCGAGATAATCGTTGCTGACGATCATATCTTTCAATCTTTCAATTCCGACAATTCCGGTGATCAGGTCCCAGCTGATGTCAAGGACGTTCTGGGGGTAATTGAACATGACCTTTCCGTCATTGAACTCGAATGCGTCCGTGATTCCCGGTTCGCACAAAGTCAGAGCCGTTCTGCACCTGTCGGTAAAGGGTCTGAAAACAGGCAGAATTTCATCCTGGCCGAAAGCTCCGACTATATCTGTCGAATTACCGAGCAGAGAAAGTGAATTCGCCATGATCGGGCCGTTACCGCCCATACTCGATCTTTCTTTTACTATTTCGATATTGATGCTTTTTCCAGCGCCGGAAAAAATCCTTTCGGAAAATGTTTCAATGTCATTAATAGGTTCGAAATTATTGCTGTCATGCCTGTTCTTCACGGGTCTTAAAATATTATCGATAAAGCCGTCAAAACCGGTAAAAACGCTGCCTGTTCTGTCGGACGAAGAAAAACATTCGGCTGCTGAATTTATAATATTTTTTGATTTATGCATAAATATACCTCAAAAAATTCAC
>SLFX01000039.1 GCA_007124045.1 Candidatus Delongbacteria bacterium
ATGTCGTCTTCAGGCGATACAGCTATCTCATTATAAGATTCGATGCCGAAGTTTTTCCTGCGGAATTCAGCCCGGCCCTCAGAGAAGATCGCTTCAAAGAAATCCGGCTTTTTGTGCGTGGGATGAAAAGTAGTTGACCAAAGATCTCCTGTCTCTGAATCGCGCAGGTAACAGAAAGATCCCCATGGGTCACAGGTCGGATCTTCTCTCCAGCGGGTTACGGCAAGTTCTTTCCAGCGGCTGTAACCTCCTCCGGCATTGTTTATCATTACATTATATCTGCCGTTTGTTAACAACTGCACTTCAGGACATGCTGTATTCGGGTTGTCGAAAATACGGACAGACGAAACAGTGTTTTCCGAATTTGTCTGGTTTTCCGACAGCTCATCGCTTTTATTATAGTAAAATGCAGTATTTTTCGGGATTTTCTCCTGAAGCAATAATGTTGTTGCCTGAAACAGAGGAGCCGACTCAAAGCGCTTTTGCATCGGCCTGTCAAGAAGTAAATAAGCCAGTGACAGAAATCCCATGCCCTGGTGATGAGACATAAATGATCTGACAATTTCGCTTTTTTTGTTGTGCGGAAGTCTGTGTTTGGTATAGTCAATAGCTTCATAAAACCCGAATTTTCCCATTAATCCTATTGAGTCTAATTTCTGTAAATTCACGCATGCAGCCTCGGGATCTACCATTAATGCAAGCATAGAGGCGTAAGGTGCTACAACTATTTCTGATCCGAGACCCCGTTTGAGACCGAGGCCGGGAACTCCAAAGGCACGATACTGGTAATTCATATTGATATCTACAGTATTGTATCCTGATTCAGACATACCCCACGGCACCCCGCATATTTTTCCATACTCGATCTGCCTTGCAACAGCAGCTTTATATGTCTGGTCAAGTAAAGTGTTTTCATAAGTGGGCATAACGATCAGAGGCATAAGGTACTCGAACATTGAACCGCTCCATGAAACAAGAATAGGGTCACCGCCTGCAACTGTCAGCAGCCGCCCAAGCGAAAACCAGCTTTCCTGAGGAATCTGACCCTGGGCGATACCGGCAAAACTGCATAATCTCGCTTCAGAGGCGAGCAGATCGTAAAAGCCTGCATCCTGCCGTTGTTCAGACACATTGTAGCCGATAGTAAAAAGACGGCTGCTTTTATTATAAAGAAAACCATAATCAATTGCAGCAAACTCTCCGCATTCAAATGCGGTGGTCTCGATCGCTTTTATTCTTTCACAGGCGTTTGATCGTGCCTGATTAATTAATAAACTCAGCTCTTCGTCAATAACCGGGAGTGAACCGGTTTTAAGCGTGGATATTGCCCGAAGTGTAGGAATTTCTATATCGTAAAGAATTTTCCGGATATCTTTGTTCTCAACAGCAATATCCAGCCATGGAGCAAACAAAAGAAGTTCATCCCGCAGACACATGCAATGGGTGGTTAAAACTTTTGTCCATGCGACTGTGTCATTCCCGGGATCTTCATACATTTCTGTTCCGTTATCTTCCAATGCGGAAATGAGCCGTTCAATACACGAGCGGACATCCGGCAATGTCGCAGGAAATGAAATTTGT
Source organism: Candidatus Delongbacteria bacterium (assembly GCA_007124045.1). Lineage (GTDB taxonomy): Bacteria > UBA4055 > UBA4055 > UBA4055 > UBA4055 > SLFX01. The sequence continues at coordinate 1,582 of SLFX01000039.1, forward strand.
ATGGAGTTGAGTACATCAGTAAATGCGGTAATTGAGCCCGATGACTCTGTGTTGTCATTCTCAATGAGAGTATTGAATGTATCGTTTATTCCATCTAACCATCTTTTGGACAAAATGGGTTCATCCGCAAGTCTAAGCAATCCCGGCTGTAATGTAAGAAGATGACCTGCGAAATTACCGCTGTCAACAGTTGAAATATATGCCGGTTGAAGTATTTGCAGCGATTGCGTGTCGTACCAGTTATAAAAATGGCCGCGATATCTTTCCATCATCTTCAAAGTTCGAAATGTATTTTCCGTTCGCTCAAGTAAATTTCCGGATTGAATGTAACCGAAATCATAAGCTGCAAGGTTGGACAGTAACGATAATCCAATGTTTGTCGGTGAAGTGCGGTGCGCGATCGTCCGTGAAGGATGCTCCTGAATATTGTCGGGGGGCAGCCAGTTATCTTCTGGTCCGACAAATGTTTCAAAGAACAGCCATGTTTTTCGTGAAATCGTGTGTAAATATCTTGTTTGATCTATTGTAAGAACCGGATATGACCGGAATAACGGCTTACTCATCCACCACGCGAAAGCAGGAGAAAATAGCCACAGCAGAAGTAAAGGGCCTGCTATGATCAGAACTGCCGGATTAAAGACTGCAAGATATATTATCGTAACCATGGAAAGGGCGGGAGCAGCGATCATCATTCGGTAGAATGCGGACAGGTGAGGTACGCGGTTATACTTGACATCACCGGACGATATCCATTCGAGAAGCCGCCTTTTGCTTATTTTCAGCCTCCAGAGGGTACGCAGCATCGCTTCTAGACTGTAATATGCTTCATAAGGAAGGCAGATCAAGGTAAATCCTTCCTGTAATATATTTTGTCCGATCACATCTGCTGATTCAGAAATATGTCTGCGCCATTGAACATCCTCTGATTTACGAAGCAGGTGCATAAATGAAGTAACTAAAGAAGGTATTATAAGAATGCTGATAAGCGAAATCGTACTGAATAAGGGTGATTCCAATACCGTCCAGCCTAAAAGGAACAGCGATATTAACGCAGCGGGAGCAAGGCTTCTTCTAAGATTATCGAAAAGTTTCCAGATGGAAAGTGCGGAAAGAGGATTTTTCTGATGTTTTCCGTCATGACCGGGTACCAGAGGAAGCAGCCAGCTTCCGATCTGCCAGTCGCCGCGTATCCATCTGTAGCGCCTGCTTACATCGGAGATATAGCTTGATGGATATTCCTCATACAATTGAACATTGCTCAAAAGACCGGAACGGGCGTAACAACCCTCCAGCAGATCGTGACTCAATATCTTGTTTTCCGGAAAACGGCCATGTAGAGCAAGCTGAAAAACATCAACATCATAAATACCTTTGCCTATGAACGAACCTTCTTTAAACCAGTCCTGATACACATCCGAAACTGCCTTGGTATAAGGATCAACACCGGAATGTCTTCCGAACATTTTTGCATATCTTGATCCGGCTGCTCCGGGAAGGCTGACGGAGACGCGGGGCTGCAGAATGCCGTATCCTTCGATTACTCTCTGCTTAGACTCGTCATAGATCGCCCTGTTTAGAGGGTGCATCATCGCTCCGACTAACTGACGGGCAGCGTCGCGCGGCATCTGTGTATCCGTATCGAGAGTTATAACATATTTAACTTTTAATAAAATTGCTGTTTCGCCGGTTATACGGGAGAATTTCCCCTCTGAATTTCCTCTGAGATATCCGTTCAAATCGGCCAGTTTTCCGCGTTTTCTCTCATATCCCATCCACTTCATTTCCCTGACATTCCATACACGGGGACGATGGAACAAAAAAAACAGATCATTACCATGACGGTTATATTTTTGATTTAACTCAAGAATTCGTTCGCTTGCATAATTTATCAGTTCATCGTCATAGGGCATGACCTCCTTTTCAGCATCAGGATAATCCGTTAATAATCCGAAATAAAGATTTCCGTCCCTGTTTGCCAGAAATCTCACTTCAAGAGCCTCTGTCAAATGATCAATACTCTCTATGCTTGTAAGCATAGTCGGTGTTACAACGAGAGTCATGGCTTCTTCGGGAATACCTTCCGAATAATCCATGCACGGCAGCGGATACGG
>SLFX01000134.1 GCA_007124045.1 Candidatus Delongbacteria bacterium
CCGCTTCCTGAACTGTCTCTACGAGAAAACCGTTCTGAGCGTTGTTGATAATATCCTTGGGACCTTTTGTGTTATAAGAGATCACGGGAAGTCCGCACGCCATAGCCTCCAGTACCACGCACCCGAAAGTGTCGAATCTCGAAGGCAGTATAAAAATATCCGCTGAAGAATATATTCTCGGCAGATCAGAATGGTTCAACCATCCGAGATATTCAGCTTCGGGAAGTTTTTCTTTAAGCTCATTTTCATCAGGTCCTGTTCCGGCTATCACTATCCTGACATCTTTGATCTTCTTTTGTACATTGCGGAATATTTCGGGCAGCTCGAAGACACCTTTTTCCTTACTTATCCTTCCCGCGTAAAGTATTGTGGGAACCTTTCTCTCCTCGATCATATATACAGAATTGTCAATGCTGACGGACTCTCTTTCTTTTACTGTGTAGGGTCGGAATATTTCATTTACCCAATGGGCTGTCACAAATACTTTTTCATCATCAAACTCCATTTCTTTGCCTGTCAGCCACTTCTTCTGATCAGTATTGAGAACAAAAAGATTGTCGAAAGCTCCGTAGTAAGCCCTTAAATACCTTCTCGTCCTGTTGATCTCGTGGATATCGAAACCGAGAACATCTTTCGCGAAGGTTATCCAGTCGGTGTGTATGTAGAAATGGGCAGGGACAGTGAATGCATGTTTAAGGTAAAGAGCCGCCGCACCCATTATACCTTCAGTCGAACATATTATCCTGTCATATTCCCCGTCCTGGAAGATCGAATGAATCTTCAGAAAATTGGGTATTCTTATCGGCTGCTGCTTATAGAATGGAAGCACAAATTCCATCTCGGGCTTTATCACGATAAGATTGTCGTCCGGTTTGACGGTATTGGAGCATACGAGAAGATCGATCGGAAGGTTTCTTCTTTTTATTTCATCATGAGTTGCTTTTAAAGACATCGAAACGCCGTTCTTATCTTCGTATGTATCGGTCATCCAAAGCATCCGTTTAGGGTGCCTGTACCTGCCGGTCTTTTCCGCGAACTCGTTATAAAGCGGCCTCAGGTGAGTGAGAGATTTCGCGCTTGTAAAATTCGCGGCAAGTATTATAAGGGAAGTCAGCATGGGAAATGACAGCCCGTCAAGGAATTTTGGGATATCGGGCGTTGTCATGTTCTTGTCCTTTCTGCCACCTTTACCCGAATACGATCTCATGTCGCTGGGAAGCTCAAGAAAATTTATAATGTTATCAAGGGAAGTATTCTCGAATTTTTTATCGAAATCTATCTCATCGAGTTTTTTCGTCAGCCTTGAAAACAAAACAGTATTCAGCCTGTTGGATATTGATGTTATGTTCTCTTTGAAAAGTTCAACGGCGTCGGTTCCGCCGGCCTTTCTCGCCCCGGCTATTTTCACAGCCGAATCGAATACCGGTTTGTACGCCTTGGGAATGAACAGCTTTTTGAAATTTGAGGGTATTTTACCGTTAAATGATCTGTGAAAAACATCAATAAAGCTTATGGTCACCTTATGTCTCTGTATCTCCGATATTGCGTTGGAGGCGAGAAATGCTATTACTTTATCTATCGTGCTTCCCTTATGAAGCAGCATTCTGGTAAGTCCGGGGTCTTTAAAATTTAAACATACCTGATTGAAATAATCCAAAAACGCCACAGTAAGTTTTTCGGTGTTCTGATCCGAACCGTAAACTGCGGTATCGCCTTTTTTTATCGCTTCTAGGGCAAGCTTTGAGAGAGGTTCTTTTTTTCTCCTCTCTTTCAGGTTCGGAACATGAAGGTAACAGCCGGACTGACCTGCAAATATACCCATGTGACTGTCCGAACCGCCAGTAAAAGTTTTCCTGTACGGATCATTGCAGTATTCGTGCGGATCGATCCTGAATTTGAGAGAGAGCTTGTCTATTTCGTCTTTTTTCAGTTCGGAAAGCCACGATCTGACAAGAAGGTTTTGCCATGTGTTCCTCTGCCCGTTGATTATTTCGAACCTTTCGAACAGAAGTGAAGTCTTCAAAAAGAAGTTATATGGAGGGATACCGTCGGATTTATACTGGAAAAGAGGGTGAGCCCAGACGGTTGGAATATCATTATTTTTCGCATATTTTAAAAATTTGTAGAGGTCGTCCTTAAGTGCGAAAAGGTTTTTTTCATGATCTTCGTCAAATCCGTATGCAAGAACATGAATGCCGATATCATAGTCCGGAGCTATGCAGCTGAATTCCGCTCCAACCAGCATATCAGTGCCTTTTTTTATCATCTCGAAATTAGATCTCGCATTATTGTGGTTTGTGACAGTAAAAACATCGCATCCATTCGACCTGAGGGTAGAAATGAGGTCTTCTGTCTTAAGCCAGGTTTCAGGAACATTCAGTATCCTGCCGAGCAGTTCGTCTGGAACATCGCTGTTATGGTCGTGGCAGTGAAGGTCTGCCTTGAGTATCTCGTCATGAGGGAACTTTTCCGCCTCTGACTTCAGCAGTTTCTGGATCTCCTCTTTTAGTTCAGCCTGAAAAGCAGTTTTTCTTTTCAATTTTATCTCCGTTCATATTTATTTATCATACACATCGTTTGAAATATACAAACTGAATGTTCGGAGATTGTCAGCATTTTGTTAGACAATTATTAGGAATGATCAAACAACTAACGAACTTTTGCGCAAAACAATAACACAATTCTAATTTTAATCAAATAATTCGGTAACATTTTATTCATAAATTTGGTATATTGTAAATTGTATCCAAAAGGAAGAAGGTTTATGAGCAGAGAAAGAATATTTGTGGTGGAGGATGAGGAGGATATTCAGGAACTTATCTCCTACAACCTCGCGAAAAATTCGTTTTCGGTGAAAATTTTCGGAAATGGCGAGGATTTTCTCGAATATCTCGCAACGGACACATGCGATCTGGCCGTTCTTGACCTGATGCTGCCGGGAATGGACGGGCTGGAAATTTGCAAAAAACTTAAAAGATCGGCTGACACCGAGAATATTCCCGTTATAATGCTGACAGCCAAAGGCGAAGAGACCGATATCATCACCGGGCTTGAACTGGGGGCGGATGATTATATAGTGAAACCTTTCAGTCCGAAAGTCCTTGTAGCGAGGATCAAAGCCGTGATGAGAAGAAAGGAACAGATCACTGAGATCAAAAAAGAGAACATTACAGTTCATGATATTCAGATCGTTCCGGGAAGATACGAGGTAACTGTAAAAGGTGAAAAAGTCACCCTCACGGCATCGGAATTTAAGGCTCTGCATCTTCTTGCGGGAAGGCCGGGCTGGGTATTTACAAGATATCAGATAGTCGAAGGCGTCCATGGCGACAACTATCCCGTTACTGACAGAAGCGTTGATGTAATGATGGTCAGTTTGAGGAAAAAACTTAAAGACGCCGGAAGCTATATTCAGACGGTCAGAGGTATCGGATACAGATTTATGGACAAAAAGGAACAATAATGAGAAGAAAACCGTTTTTCTGGAGCATTTTTCCCGCATTCATGCTCATAACTTTCGTTGCGGGATTTTTTATTGTAATTTTCTCGGTCAAAACCTTCAAGCAGCTACATTCCGATTTTGTCTATGACAAGATAATCAGCGAGGCCGTTCTTATTAAAGCCCATCTCGAAAGCATGGGAG
>SLFX01000026.1 GCA_007124045.1 Candidatus Delongbacteria bacterium
ATCGGAAACCGAAAAATAAGGTCCATAGATACTGCCGTTTATATTAATATAGCAATTATCGTAATGCTTACTGAATACGAAAGCATAGCATTTACCGTTTTCGCTGATCCTCAGGTTTGATGCTTTTTGATACGGTCCGTACTCATAACCGCCTGCAATAACAAAGTATTGCCCCATTTTATAGTAGGAAAATACGGTTTCCTCTTTTGATGAGCTCAGCGAATATTCCTGCATCGAACTGAATATCCCGTGTTCGTGAACTATCATATGGTGTTCATTCTGTTTTTCCTTGACGGTGCTTATGAGTGCAAAGTACTGATTCATAAGGGGTACATTGTATGAATCATATCCGCTAAGTACATAATTGTTTACCTGGATGCCGTTTATTCCGTTTTTCTGATAAAGGAAAAAATAAGAGCCGTGTTCGCTGTAATAGTTTAGATCGCTGCATTTTTCATAGGGACCTGTAAAATGTCCGTTTATTCCCGCAAAATACTCGCCGGTATTTTTTCTACAGATAAAACAGTGGAAAGATTTCTTATAATCCACGACCAGATCGCTTACAGATTCGTATGCGCCGAAACTCTTGTCGTTCATTTTGACATAATGATGTCCGTCTTTTTTATAGTGAATGGTGAATGATTCGCCGTCTTCCGATAAATAAACTTTGAAAATATTTCGGTATGCCCCGTATTTTTCGTTATTAATTATCGCAAATGATGTGCTGTATGAATCGTAAATGAGATAATATGTCAAATTGTCGTTAAAGCTGAATTCGCGGATCTTATTGAAAGGTCCCAGTGTTCTTCCGTTAATAATAAGAGTGTCCTGATTACCCTCTTTAATCAGCCCGAGTTTTTTAGTGAAGTTTGAAGATATAAACACAAAAACCTTTCCGTTTCTTCTGAAACAGACTTTGTCAATGTTGTCATACCCACCGTATATATTATCTTCGGACTGTGCAAAATATTTACCCTCTATTTTATAAACGAAAAGAAAATTTTTTCCTTCAGGAGCCAGGTGAAGCTCTGCATGTTCATAATTGCTTTCAGAGACGAATTCTTTTATTCTTATCAGATTTAATGCCATTGCTTAGTCCCTAATTAATTCCTTACTCAGCGTAAAATATACCGTAAGACCCTTATTCACGCCTTCGGATTCGGCAAAAATTTCGCCGTTGTGCTCATCTATTATTTTCCTGCAGAAAGCCAGTCCCAATGTGTTTTTTCCCGATCCGTCAGAAGATCCGTCTTCAGTGTCTTTCCGGAAAAAGACTCTTTCAATATCTTCTTTTTTCATCCCTGTTCCGTCGTCCTGAACATAAAAACCTTTTTCAGGGTTGTAACCTGTCCGAATGTTTTTTCCGCCGTGGTTTAGAGCGTTGGAAAACAGATGACGGAAAAGAAGTATGAAATTTTCACGATCGGCGTGAACATTCGGTATTTTGGGGGAATTTACGATTTCTATGGATGCAGAATGTTTTTCTTTTAATGAACTGACCTGCTCAATTGCCCTGTCGATTATACTGACCGTGTCGAATGTATCAAAATTCTGTTTGAAGGATTTTACTCCAGAAACATGAAAAATATTATTAAGTATGTTGTTCATCTTTCTTACATTTTCGACTATTCTTCCTATATTGTCCAAAGTATCCTTATCAAGACCTGACTCTGCACTCTTTCTCTGTAGTATTTTGGCAAAACCCCCAATACTGACCATTGGTATCTGCATGTCATGGGTTGCGACATAGAGCAGGTTTTTCAGGTCCCTGTTGGCTCTTCTTATTTCGTTCTCAATTTTCTTTCTGTTGCTTATATCCTGAATTATTCCTGTTATTTGATTTTTTCCTTTTGAAAATTTATCCTGACCGGTTATAAGCCTGAAATAAACAGTCTTGTCACTTTTATCGCTTTTTTCATTGAGATATGTTATTTCCGTATCAACAGAATTGCCGCTTTCAAGGGCATTTTCAACAGCATCACAGAACTGGACGAACATATATTTTTCACGCAGAATATCAATCGTCATATCAGATATGTCTTCGTATGAAATATTGACCAGCTTAACAAACTCATCCGAGATTACAAGTTTTTTCGTTTCGGCAAAATATGACCAGCTGCCGAGAGAGGCTATCTCATTTGCCTGCTGCAGAAGATTTTCATGTTCTTTGAGCGCGGCATCTTTTTTTACGAGTTCTGTAATATCGACTATAGAAGCGAGCTGTTCTGTATCGTGCGTAACTATTACAGAAACGATTACATGTTTAAAGCCGCCGTCTTTCCTCAACAGTTTCATTGTATATTCTTCAGGGGCTTTTTCGGGAGATATTCTTCGCAAAGAGTCGTAGCCCTGCACCCTTTGAATATCATCAGCGTGAACAACTTCTTTCCAGTTTATACGGTTGACGATCTGTGAGATATCGTTGTATCCGAGGAGTTCTGCAAATTTACGGTTGCAGTCGGTAATAATCTCATCGGTTGCCACAACTATTATTGCATTGCCGTTGTTCTCAAAAAGCGATCTGTACTTTTGCTCACTTTTTTTTATAACATCAGAATTTTCCGCTACAACCCGAAGTCTGTCAATCTTTTCGGATGCAGCTGACCTTTTTTTCATCAGAATATGAATTGCAGCGGCCATGAACAGCACAGAGAGTATTATTATGGCTGCCATCAGATAATAATGACTTATGGTGGTCCTGTAAGCCTCCATGAGAGCGTCAAATTCTTCAGGATATGTGTGCGAAAGATTATATTTTTCGATCAAAGCGCTGTTGATCAGGATATCCCTGTTTTTAATCGTGAAATACAGTACCACAATTATGATCTCAATCGTAAATACCGAAAGATACAAAAAGTAGTTTTTTAACAATGGTCTCTTTTTAATTTTTTCAGGCATGATATTTAAAAGTTGTTATCTTCGGTTAAAGGGAGGGATACTGTAAAAGTGCTTCCCCGCCCGAATTTACTGTCAACATGTATAGACCCGTTATGAGACTCAATTATTTTTTTTACTATCGGAAGGCTTATTCCCTGAGATTTATCATCTTCATCGCCCGAAGCAAAAGTGAATATCTCCTCTATTTCATCCTCGCTCATACCTATACCGCAGTCAGTAACGATAAAATTGAGCGTTCCGTTGTTGTACTTCAGGCCCAACTCTATCTCTGTTTCAGATGAAGAATACTTGGCAGCGTTCTCGATCACTCTCGAAAGAGCGATCCAGACTTTATTGTAGTCAAAGTAGGACCGTACCGGGAGTATATTGTCATGAAAAGTTTTAACACTTATCTGTTTTTTACCCGCTGACTCCGAGGCGAATTCTGTAAGTTCAGAAAAGAAATCAAGCACATTTACCTCTGAGTATTTAAGCTTGAGCTCACCTGATGTTATATCGGCCACATTCATGATTTTTGTGTATATTTTGGCTAGTTCTTCCGCAAAAGTATAGATGTTATTAACTTTCTCGAGTGTTTCCTTTTCCTTGTCAGGATCGAGCTTTTCAACTATTTCACCACACAGATCGGCGATTCTCTGGGTTGCGTTTCTAAAATCGTTCATCGCGATCTCAATGAACTGGTTTTTTACATCATTCAGTTCTTCAAGCTCTG
>SLFX01000004.1 GCA_007124045.1 Candidatus Delongbacteria bacterium
CCTATTTCATGGCCGATCACAAACCTCAATTCATCATCGTCCATTTTGTCTATGATGGTTGAATTGAGAGCAATTTTGTGGGGATGTTCCTTGTAGTTGCTCGGTATTGCAAAAGCATTCATTTCGGGTGAATTTACGATGAAAAAATCTATCTCATCTGAAAACTGGAGAGTGTCTCCTTTACCTCGGCGCATAGTCCGTAGAGTTTCGGGGTCATCTCCTGAGTGATCTTGAAATTATAGCTGTCGAGGATCTTTGAGTAACTGTCGTCGGAGTTCATTATTCTTGCATCTATCAGGAGTTTAAGTATTATGTTGCCGTGTATTATTCTGTTGATCTCGTCCCCGAAACTTTTTTCAAGGTTAAGTCTTATGTGATCATATTTAATCATTTTTTACCTCCCGGGGAGCTTATTATCATTTCTTTGAACTTTTTCCCACGCTCCTCGAAATTTTTAAACATATTGTAGCTGGAAGAAGCAGGGGAAAACAGGCAGACAGAATTCTTTTTTGTATGTTCGAAAATAATAAATGCCAGATCTTCAAAATTATCACAGAAAAAACATTTTGTTGCTCTTCCCTTGTATTCAATACTTATTACTCCTTCTGTTTCAGACCGGCTGAAACCGGATGCGATCAGGCTGTCATAGATCATAGTTCCGGTATCAGGTAAAAAGATGATATTTCCGATAAATGATGTTTTTATTTCATTTACCAGATCATCCCAAACTATGTCGTTATTTCTGAAATAGCCACCGAGAATCAGAGTTCCGATGACATTTCCGAAAGATTTTATCGCTGCGGCAGTGGCCTGTGGTATGGTAGATATTGAATCGTTGCAGAATTCGATACCTCTGTAGTTTCCGAACATTTCGAGTCTATGCTCCAGACCTTTAAAATTATAAATCGTCTGAACAGCTTCATCGGTATTACAGCCTGCCAGTTGAGAAAGTATAAGAGCTGTCCCTATGTTGTACAAATTATGCAAACCTTTCAGTTCAATACATTTTTTTGACAGTACTATACTGCTTTTCCAATAATACACTATAACATCATCGCCGTCGATTATGATCTCAAAAGGGACACTTACCGAGTTTCTTTCAAGACCTTTGAATTCTTTGACGGGAAAAACTATCTGATCTTCTTCTGACTGCATTTTTACAATGTTCATTTTTGCAGACCGGTATTCAACAAAATTTTTATAAAAATCCAAATGTTCCGGATAAACATTCAATAAAGCACTGATGTGCGGAGATCTCTGTATGAACTGAAGCTGATGAGAAGACAGTTCCAGAACAACAACAGAAGAGTCTTCGATATAATCTATAATATCAAATACAGGAACGCCTATATTACCGGCAAGTATAGAATTCTTTCCGCAGTTCAGTAGTATGTTATGGAGCAGAGTGACCGTCGTACTTTTGCCCTTGGTTCCTGTTACACCTATGGTCTGAGCATGAAACTCTCTCAGGAAAATGTCTGTCTGAGAAGATAGTACGGGTCTGTATTTTAATAGAAAATCACCTGGAAGAGGAATACCGGGGCTTTTCAAGATAATGTCAAAGCGGTCTTCTATAGAACTGATGCTGCCTGAGATAAACCTTGAGCCATTCTGCATTCTGACAGGTTCTTTATCGTAAATAGTGATCTTTGCATCAGGAAAATATTTTTTTAAAAAATCATGGGATGATCTTCCTTCGGCACCGAAACCCATTATCAAAACGCTTTTACCGGAAAAGTATTTAGCGAATTTATTTAATACTTTCAAAGCGAACTCCGAAGAACTTTCTTGAAATGACCTTCAAGGTTATTATTATCGTCGTAGCATTTAAGAAGCTTTTCGAATTTTCCCGGATCAGTTGAACCCTGCCTCTGTCTGTATTGAGATAGAAGATAGGGAAGATCGGTTTTATCCGATATTTCGATTACTTTTTCAACAGCCGCTCTAATCTCCTCATATGTGCCAACGCATTCAAAGGGCTTTATACCATCAAGTCCGGTAAGCTGAAAGAAGGTGTCCTCAAGAGTTGTGTCATGATAAAGATCTGATCCGAAAATACACTTCATATCTTTAGCGTTAATGAAAGGGGAAAGTATGATGTATGTAAAAAGGCATTTCGGGCACTTGGCACACCATTTATCCTCCCTTCCTCCTACATTACAACTTCTGAAAGATCTGAAATGTTCTTTGAATCCGGAAAAAATTGAGGCTATTTTTAACTCATTGAGCGGTCGGAGAATACTGAAATAATTCAATTCTTTGCTTATATATTTTTTGAAATAGTTCCGGATGTCACATTCCGCTTCAAATGTTTTGGAATACTGATGATTTACATTGATCTTTCCTAATACGGCATTACCTTCATTTGCACTTCCTTCGTTAGAAAGAACTATGTGTTTTTTCCCATGTATTAGTGCCGTGGCGGCAGAAACGAAAGCAAGAAGAGCGGAAAAGGGAGTATGTCCGTTCAGAAATCCTTTCCTGTTCATTTCCAATAGTACCGGATCAATTTTTCTTTCGGCCCTGATGAAATATTTGTAACCTGCTGTTTTTACACTTCTTTCTGAAGCGGGTATAGGATTAAGAATAAACGGGATCGCGTCTGTATCTTTTAAGATCTCAAGAGTAACTACTGAATCTTTACCTCCACCTACCGGAATAATGCAGGATTCGGAAAGAACTGTTTCATCAGGCGGAAACCTAATATCGTCTTCACATTCGATATTAAAAAAATCTTCTTCATTTATTTTTATTCCGTTCCTGTAAAAGAATTCCCCGAGACCGTTAAAGAACATTTTTTTCCAGAAAGACTTCTGAAATTCATCCAGTCCTCCACAGTTTATGACGATCAGGGGAGAACAACAGGCTTTGTAGTAGCTTATAAGCTCGATCATGCCAAGGTTAAAGAAAATATTTTTTAGAATTTCAATTCTGGCAGATGTAAGATTTAAACATCCATAGAATTTTATAACCGGTGTGTAAACAATTTTGTCAGACTGAATAAACCTGTACGAAACAGAAAGAATATCACCGTCTAAACGCACATCAAAACTGTCATAGACGATCCGGGGATATGCCTTTCTTAGTTCAAAAATTTTTTTCATTTAATCTTCAAAGTCCTGATAATCGGCACCAATGATTACTGTCAGATCTATATCAACAAGATCTCTGTTGAGCTGCATATACACATTGTTTTCATCAATATTAAGCTTATTGGCCAGATATTTTGCGTAAGTCATATCTTCAGTTCTGCTCAGGACTATTGTTCGCTCATATCTTCTGCTCGCGTTACCTGTCTCTCTTACATCAAACTCCATCCTTCTGAGTCTTTCCCGCCATGTGGCTGCTATGCCGGGAACACCGCATCCGTTCAGGACGCTGATCTTTATAAATGATGGATTTATATTGGAAAAGTCATTGCTGTGTTCTTTTAATTCAGTTTCTTGCTGATAGATAAGGTTGGGATCCGACCTGAAAAAGTCTCTAATAAGACCACTATTCTTATAAAAAAGGAAAACTGTCTGTACCGACAGCAAAAAAATAATAACGACGAGAGGAATGTTTGAAGGCTGTTTTTGAACATGGACGGTTTCTTTTTTTGTTCTGCTTTTTCTCATCAGTTCATTTACCTGTTATTTTCCGGCAGTCCGAAAGGGTAGCAGTGGAGTTGCTGGAAGGACGGGGAATTTACAAAGTCAACTCTTAACCTGAAAGATTCACTGGGCCTGTAATCCAATGATGCCGATCTTATCGAAAAATCAGTCTGTTCTTCCGAAACTGATGAGAGTGATGAATAAGGAGTATATGAAAGTCCAAGGTTAAGTCTCAGCGTGAGAGGATCTGAAATTCTGTATTTGATACCTGCTGTGTATTCATTGAGAAGAACAGAGTGTCTTCCGCTTGAAAAATAGCCCATGGATACTGAATGTGATACAGACAAACGGCTCATATCAAAAACAGTACCGGCAGAAGGCGACAAAAAGAGCTTCCTGGGATCTTCTCTCAAATAACTGTCCCTGAATTGTGCAATGGCGGAGAAAGTAAGAACCGTCAGCAGAATAAGAAAAGTCTTCATTTGATCTCTCCGTTTAATTTTCTTCCCCTTATTATACTCTCAGCGTATTCAAGTTGTTCTGTTGTGTTAATTCCGCTGATCTCAGTGGCGTCGGATATTTTATATGTTGAGACCTTTTTATTGTTTTTCTTTATAATTGAGATAACATCAGTCAGATAGTATTCTCCACTTGCGTTATCAGAAGAAATATGACGGAGTGAGGAGAAAAGATCCTGACTGTCGATTATATAAACTCCGGAGTTTATTTCCTTTATTTTCTTTTCATCTTCGGATGCATCCTTTTGCTCTACGATCCTTATTATACTGCCCGTTTTATCTTTAACTATTCTTCCGTAGCCGTACGGATCGTTCAAATCGGTCGTCATCACGCTGGCCGAAGATCCGGAATCGTAATGGGCATTTTTAAATCCGACGAGAGTGTCGGGTCTCAAAAGCGGTACATCTCCACAAAGAATAAGAACATCCCCATTTTTTCCGTTTAGTTGTTCGTCTGCCTGCATTACTGCGTGACCGGTTCCCAGTTGTTCTTTTTGCTCTACATATTTTACGGAGTAATCTCTGGTAGCTTCGATCACCATCTCACCTTTATGTCCTGTAACAAGCCATATTTCGTCAGAACCGGCTTCCAGAGCCTGTTCTATAACATATTTAACAAGTTCTTTTCCATCAATTTTATGCAAAACTTTCGGAATGTCTGACTTCATTCTTGTGCCTTTACCTGCGGCCAGTATGATCGTGTACAGTTTTCGAAATTTCAAAAAAGTTCCCCCGTCAGTTTAACTCAATATTATCTATCAGTCTTGTGCCTCCTATCTTAACGGCAGTCATCAGCACAAACTTTTTGCCGGTCTTAAGACTTTTGATCTTGGAAAGATCATCCGCATTCCGTATTTCAAGATACTCTATTTCTGCGGATTTTTCTTTTTCAATCACAGATCTTGTATCCCGGATCAGATCTGATTTGTCCTTATATTTTAAAAGGTTGCCTTTCGCTTTTGAAAGAGCTCTGTAAATAGATACGGCTGACTTTCTTTGTGAATCCGACAGATAACTGTTCCGGCTGCTCATTGCAAGACCGTCAGGATCCCTGATCGTATCAATGCCGATTATTTCGTGAGGAAGGTCCAGCTCCCTGACCATTTTTTTGAGTATGACGAACTGCTGATAGTCCTTTTTTCCAAAATAGGCCTGATCACAACCGGTTATATTAAAAAGTTTAAGAACGACCGTTGCAACTCCCCGAAAGTGGTTTTTTCTCGTTCTTCCGCACAGTATTCTGCCGATTCTTCCGGTATCGACAAAAGTTGAGTGATCCTTGCCATACATGATAGCGGTTTCCGGAGCAAAAACAGCATCAGCTCCAACCGAATCAAGTTTCTCCATATCTCCTTTCATATCTCTGGGATAGCGTTCAAGGTCTTCGCCTTTTCCGAACTGTATAGGGTTTACAAAAATTGAATATATAACGCAGTCACATTCTTTACGGGCCTTCCTTCCAAGTTCAAGATGCCCTTCATGCAAAGCTCCCATTGTGGGTATAAGACCTATTCTTCTGTTAACAAGATGGTAAAGGCTGGTAAAATCACTTACTTCAGATATTGTTCTAAGCAGTTTCGGCATGTTTTATCCTTAATAAGATTCTTCTTCGGAAGGGAATCTTCCCTCTTTTACATCCTTTATATATTCATTCAGTGCTTTTTTTGTGATTGAACTCAGGTCTGCATATTTTCTGACGAAACGGAAGTTCAGCTGACTGTCCATACCTAGCATATCTGTAATAACAAGTATCTGTCCGTCGCAACCAGAACCTGCTCCGATCCCTATAGTTGGAATTTTTAGTAATGAAGTCACCTCAGAAGCAAGGTTTGCCGGTATTTTTTCTAAAACTATACCGCTTGCACCTGCTTTTTCAAGTAAAAGAGCATCTTTTTTTAAAGTTTCGGCCTCCTCCGTTTGTTTTGCTCTCAGTTTGTAGCTTCCGAATTTGTTGATCGATTGAGGCGTTAAGCCCAAATGACCGTAAACAGGGATCCCGATACTTACAAGTTTTTCAATTACCGGAACAACAGAATTTCCGCCTTCAAGTTTTACAGCGTTGCAGCCTGTTTCTTTGATTATTCTGACAGCATTTTCTGTGGCCTTTTCAACAGATATCTGATAGCTCCCGAAAGGCATGTCAGCAACTATGAGAGGTCTTTCAGTAGATCTGACTACAATAGAGGTGTGGTATATTATCTGATCCAATGTGACAGGAACAGTAGTTTTCTGTCCCTGGAAAACCATTCCGAGAGAATCCCCGACAAGAATCATGTCGATATCTGTCGAATCTATTATTTTTGAAAAATAAAAATCGTATGATGTGACCGATGTGATCTTTTCACCTTTGGTCTTGTATCTCAAAATATCATTTACCGAAAGTCTTTTTATCATAAGGCCAATAGTCTCCGTGACGAATTAAACAGATGAAAAATAAGCATAAAGAAGGCATAATGCAACTACTGAATTACATAAAAAAAATGATAATATCAATTGTTGACAAAACCGTATTTAAAAATTAAATTAGCCCCCCGTAGAACAATTTAAGTTCGTTAAAAGTAGAAACAGTAAAAAACAGGGCAAAAGAGATGAAGTACCTTTTTTATATAATGATCATACTTACGGCAGCTGTCAACGCTTCAGAATGTGATAAATACCAGAAACAGATCGATGAACTGATGATCGAATTCGAACAGACAAAGGATGAAATGTCAAAACCGGGAATAACAAGAGATGAATATGACAATCTTTATTCTCTGTATATGATGCTGTGGGAAGATGTTGTTGAAGCACAGAGGGCCCAGAAAGAATGTCTTGAAAGTCAGACAAAGACTGTCAGGGTTGTAGTAGAACCGAGAAGAGTTGATTCTCCTCTTCCCAGACTTTTGAATATCAGATGGCGGTCCGACAGGATTGCAGTCAGAGAGGCTTTGAGGGGAAGAGATAACATCAAATTGAAGAACGCTGATGAGTTCGTTCTTCAGTACGAAGGCGGTAAATACCGGGGTTACGATGTCGGCACATGGCAGTTTAACTTTATAGACGGAAAACTATATGCGGTTCAGATCATGCTCAATAATCCCGCGAGAGCGAATTCATACCGTCTGTACGAGAGGATCAGCAGTGATCTGAGAAAAAACTATGGAGATCCGTCATATCAGCGAAATCAGTTTCCCGCCGGATACAATGACGACGCTATAAAACTCAGGGCTATAAAGAACAAAACTGTAACTATTTACAACAGGTGGTTATTCAGGAACGATGACTCGGTCAGGATTGGCTTCCACGAAGACGGTTCTGTTCTTGTAACTTATATTATTGATGAGCTTTTCAGAAAGGCCAGGTAATAATCCTTTGGAACGATATACAGTCAAAACGATAAGATATATTGAAAAATATGCAGGATTTAGTTATATTTAGTCTATCAAAAATCTTACATGGAGCTTTGATATAAAAAAGAGATTATTTAAATACACTGTGATACTGATCCTGACTTTATTGGCTGTCTTATTTACTCTGGTCTCTTTTTTACTTATAACGATCAACACCGGCTGGGGCATGAACAGATTATTAGGACTGATAAATAAAAATTCTGATATCAGGATAGAACTTGAAAGTCTTGAAATTAATGTTTTCCGCGGTAGGGCAGGATTCAGAGGTCTGCAAATATTTGATGCTGATTCTGTCAGAATGGCAGGTATAGATTATTTCGCTGCAGGAATTCAGTATAGACCTGCTTTTTCAAAAAAATACATAGTTGATTCAGTTATAGTTGCCGGGATCGATATTGATATCAGCAGCGAACAGATATCACGATTTAAAAGTTCAGAATCCGAAAGAAAGGAAAGGCAAAGGTCCGAAAACAGGCCTGATTTCAATATAACAAAGTTTCAGATAAGGGATATTTCGGCCGCGTATAAGGATATCGATAAAGGCGCCGAATACGGGATTCTTATAGATATTATCAGATCTTCAGCAGATTTTAATAACATGAAATTCTTTCTTGATGTGGGAATAACAGAGGCAAGTATAAAAGATAGTGTTTTCTTCAGAACTTTTACCAGTGAAGGTATAAGCCTGGTATTTGAGGAGGAAGATGTTTTTCTGGATCCCGCAAGGATACTGACAGACGGTCTTGATATTACTCTAAGAGGTGCAGTTGCAGATGTTTTTGAGATTCCGTACCTCGATATTAATCTGTCCGCAGAAATTGACAACAGTCTTCTGTTCAGTGATCATGATGTTTTGAGTAAGGATGAAGGAAAGTTCACGATAAGCGGGTCTGTGCAGGGAACTGCCGATGATCCTGTAGTAAATCTGTCTGTAAATCATCCTGAAGGAAAAGTTTACGCTCAAGATATTTCATCTTTTACAATGAGAAATATGTACAAGGATAAACTTCTTAATATTGAAGCAAGGCTGGACAAGAGCCCGGAAGAAACTTTTTACATATATGGTAATATTGATCTTACATCAGTTTTTCCACAAGGACTGGTTTCTTCAGTTCCCGTGTTTGAAAATACAGCATATGATCTTAGAGTAATAGCCGATAACTTCAGTCTGAAAAACATACCCGGTATGCCTGAAGTGGATTTTGATTTCGACCTCAGTCTGGACGGGCGGGGTATTTCAGCCGATGAAATAAAAGCAGAGATAATTCTTAATACGGATCTGAGCCCTTTCAGCTTCGGAGCTTTTGAACTGAAACAATCAGCTGAACTTTTTCTTATACTTGACTGGGATAAAGGCAGGTTCGGAACGGAACTTGATCTTAGAACCGGTAAGATCAAATGGGATGAATATGATATATCTTCACTGGTAGTCAGAGGAAATGCAGACGACAGCGGAATGGTGGTTATAGATAATTTGACAGCCCGCAGTGAAGAATCCGAGTTTCGAATTTCGGGAAGTTCAAGGTTGTTCGGAAGAGACAGGAAAATACTAAAAGATCCGTCATTTGACGCGGTTCTGAATGCAAAAAGAATTGACACATCGCAATTTTTCCCCGACATCAAAACACATCTTGATCTGAATGCGGCAGTATCCGGAAAAGTCTCAGATTTCAGCGGGAGTTATGAAATAAATGCCGACGGTTTTGAATACAATGGAGTGATAACCGAAGGGATAAAACTGAACGGAAGGGTTGAGGGGAAAGATATTTTTGTAGATCATCTCGGGGTCAAGACGGGAGGAAGCGAGATATATCTTAGCGGAAAAATTACAAATTATGAAAAATTCGATGCTGTTATAAGGGCGGACGGTTTGATTCCGGGTGAAATATATCCGGATATTGAAGATGCAGCGGCATTTAAGACAGATATAAGTATTTCAGCGGGCGGCACTTTTACCGAACCGGATTTAGAAGGCAATATCAGGATTAGGGATATCGAATATCGTGAATTCGATATTTCGGATATAAATATCGAATTCGGGCTTAAAGATATGATCGCCGGTATTAAAATACATTACGATTTCCCAATAAATATAAATGCTGATCTGAGGCAAACTACATATGAAGCCGAATTGATCCTGAACGAATGGGATTATTCCGAATTTATACCGGGTAATACAGACAGATATTTTGAAGGATTTTTAAACGGCAGGATCAGGGCTGAGGGCGATTATTCGGATGTTCAAAGCTACAGGATAACGGCTGATCTTGATTCTGTGGTTTTTTCTGCGGATAAAAGAAAGATACTTCACGGGAGCGTTCTTAAAGCAAGTTTTTTCAGAGGTCTGCTCGAAGCGAAAGAGGTCGAAATGAGTTTGTTGAATGACGGGTTTCTAAGTATAAAGGGCATGCTCGATATAGAGAAAGATATCGAAATGTCAACATCTCTGTCAATTCCGGTCAGATCGCTTTCTTTTATAATCCCCGAGCTTTCGGGAACGGAAGGTTACATTGACGGTAAAATCGAACTTTCCGGACCTTTATCAGCACCTGTTTTTGAAGGTAATCTCAATTTGAAGGATATCGGGATCATACTGCCTGTAACAGAGCAGAAGCTTTCAGGGCTGAACGGAAAGATCGGATTCAAAAAAAGTGGTATAACTCTTGAAGGTATATCAGGAAGAGTGGAAAGGGGAACGGTCGGTCTTAACGGCAGCATCCGTATCAATGGTACAGATATAAATAATATCTCAGCAGTTTTCAGGGCATCTTCGCTTCCCGTCAGTTACCCCGATCATCTTGAAGGTCTTATAAATGCCGAAATAAATTATTCCGGAAATCTTAAAAAAGGCAGACTTGGAGGAAATGTCCTTATTCTTGACGCGCTTTATTACCGGGATTATGATCTTTTCGGGGCATTTCTGGGTGCCGGAGGGCCGAGGATAGTGAGAAGCGAATCTGAAAAAAAAGATCTCCCCGACATATCTCTTGATATCACTCTTCAGAGCCGCAGGACAATAGTTATGGATAATAATCTTGGCTTTCTTGAACTTAAGCCTGATCTCCAGATCGGCGGAAAGCTGGCGTCTCCTCTTATCTCGGGAAGAGCGAGTATAGAAAAAGACGGTTACCTCATTTTTCAGAAGAGATCTTTTGTAATAAACAGGGGAGTTCTGGACTTCGAACCGGTATTCGGAGTTATGCCTATTGTTGATGTTGAAAGTGAAACAAGGGCAGGTAATCACAGGGTCTTCCTCTCTATATCAGAAAGTTTGTCGAACCCAAGGTTTTCACTGACATCGTTCCCGCCTGAAAGCGATGCGGATATTCTGTCCATCCTGCTTTTCGGCAGAAAGACCTCTGAACTTGCATCGGGAGGCGACGAAGTATCAAGGGAGAAGATGATAGCCGACTGGCTCTCGGGAGCGTATTCTGACGACATAGCCAGAAGGACGGGACTTGACTATATTGAATTCAGTGTAGCGGACGATTTTTCCGCTAGAGAACACATGGGATTCGGTTTGACTGTAGGCAGGAGAATATCAGACAGGCTCATGCTCAAATACTCTCTTACGAATACTGGAACCGAAATGCTACAGAAAGGTATAGCGGATTATCAGCTTTTTGAGAACATAATTTTATCCGGGTTTCAGTCAACTGACGGTACTTTCGGAGCAGAAACCCAATTCAGGGTGGAGTTCAGATGAGAAGAACAGGTTCGAAATTGCTTTTGATCCTCCTGCTGACCGCTTTTGCATTACCTTTGCAGTCTTTCAGAGAACAGATGCTTGAAATCGTCAACGCGATCAGGATTTTCGATATTAAATTTCATGATATATATCCTTTTTTTTCGAATGAACTTCTTGATCAGATGACTCTTTACCCGGGATCAATATACGATGAAGAGGAAGTGTCGAAACAGCAAATTCTGCTCAAAGAATATCTTACCGGAATGGGATACGGCGAGGTAAAGATTGAGATCGATACGGATAAAATAACCGAAAGACTGGTAAAACTTCATGTAAAATTGATAAAAGGCGGATATTACGCTCTGGGAAGAATAGATATCGAGGGAAATAAATCTTTCTCTTCCATAAGGCTGAAAAAAGAGCTTAATTCTTACTGGAGAAGTTTTCTTTTTGGCGAATCCGGCAGATTCATACCTGATAAATACGAGTCTGACATAAGAAAACTCAGGGATTTCTACAGAGAAAAAGGATTTACTGAAGTTGAAGTTACAGGAAATATTACAAAAGATGATAATAGCGGTAAGGCGGATATAAACTTTAGGATTAATGAAGGTCCCAGGTACGAAGTTGTACTGTCCGGCAACAGGTTTTTTAGAGCAGGAGCATTTTCAGAAGAAACCGGACTGATATTCAGAGGAAGAAGAGCGACCGTGGCTGCCCGTCAGATGACAAGAGGGATAATAAGAAAATACAGGGATGAAGGTTTTAACGAAGTAAAGGTTGAATGGTCGGATAGTGTTTATGTCTGCGGAAAAAAGAAATGCGGCAGGATAGATATTATAATCGAAGAGGGACCGAGAACAAAAATCAAAGAGATAGAATTTTCCGGCAACAGATCATTCGGGGATAAGCAGCTGTCCCTTTATGTTAACAGTATTGTCAGAAGATGGTACAGGTTCAGCGAATTTTTTGATAAAAACATGTGGGAAGATGATGAGAGGAATCTGACAGCTTTCTACAACAGGAACGGTTTTCTTTCTGCCTCCGTGAAGGGTTCATACAGAGAAACAGAAGACAGAACAGGAGTCAGTATCTTTTTTGATATTAACGAAGGGCAAAGGACACTAATAGACTCTGTTGTATTCAGAGGTGGGGATCAGTTCAAAAACGAACTTAATGAAGTATCGCGGAGAATACATGGTATGCCTTTTAATATGGGTTTTATCAACGAAAGAAGGGATCATGTAAAAGGTTTTTTGGCTTCTAAGGGATACATTTATGCGGATGTAGTATCAAAAACAGAATTATCCCCGGACAGTTCGTCTGCATCTGTAATGTTTGGCATAGAACTCAATGATATTGCAGCAACGGGCAAGATTTTTATGGCAGGTAATCTGAAAACGAGGGACAGAACAGTAAAAAAACTAATGCCTCTTAATGAAAATGAACCATTTTCCATACTGGATATGTCAAGAGGACTGCGCAATCTTAGAAACCAGAGAATATTCCGCTCGGTTTCAGCATCGACTCCCGGAATTGATGCCGGGAAAGATACAATTGATGTGCTGATAAGGCTTGAAGAGTACCCTCCGTATTTTTTTCAGGCAGCAGGCGGTTATGAAAGTTATACAGGACCCTACCTGAGCATGTTTACGGGTAACAGAAACCTATTTGGAATGAATAAAGAGATAAGTTTCAGAGCAGAGGCGTCATTTATAAAACAGTCAGCGAATATGTCATTCCTAGAGCCAGTTCTTTTCACGGCCGGTCTCGCCGGAAGTGTTTCGGTTTACTGGGAGAACACAGACGATGCCGGTATCGGGTTCAAAACTGCTGTTATGGGCGC
>SLFX01000174.1 GCA_007124045.1 Candidatus Delongbacteria bacterium
CGCTTCTGTCAGTCGGCAGGAACATGTCTGCAC
Organism: Candidatus Delongbacteria bacterium; assembly: GCA_007124045.1. GTDB lineage: Bacteria > UBA4055 > UBA4055 > UBA4055 > UBA4055 > SLFX01. The sequence goes on from SLFX01000174.1 coordinate 34, forward strand.
CTTATTCCGAAATTTCTTTTATCAGCTCTTTGAATCTGTTCCTGACCTGCAGGTCTTTATTGGCCGATGCACGCTTTTGAGCTGCCCTTAGAACCAGAAGAGCATCTCTTTTTCGAGAACTTAAAGTGTATGCTTCTGCCAGCTCTGTCACAAGTTCAATATAGAGCTTTGAATAATCTGATATCTTTATTGAAATATAACCGGACTGCAGGCTGTTTACAGCCTCTCTGATCCTTCCCGTACTTCTGTAAAGCTTTCCCTGAAGCATGTAGGCCAGACTGATGAAATGAATATTCTTTGCTTTTTTGGAATAAATCAGAGAATTTTTCAAGTGTTTGATGATCTTTACAGCAGTCTCTTCTTTTTTATCCGTTGTATCCGTGTTTACATCAGGCTGTTCGGAATTCAATATTTCGAAATACATCTCAGCAAGATAATAATAGATCATGCCCATTCTCTTATAGAGTTTTTTCTCACGGTATATTTTCAGTGATTCTTTAAAAAACTTTTCAGCCTGCTCATAATCTTTTACGACCACTTTCAATCTTCCCGAATGCAAAAGTGAGTAAGCTCTCGCGAGACTGCTGTTGATCTCTTTCGCTATTCTTGAGGCTTTATTAAAATATTTTTCCGAATCCTGAATATTATTGTGGAAAAGACTGCATGCACCTAAATCTGCCAGCCTATAACTTATCTCCTCCAGATTGTTCAGTGCTCTGGATATCTTTATAGCTTTTTCAAAATTCGTTATCGCAGAGGTCAGATCTCTCAACTCCAGATAAATATTTCCGAGCTGACCGGCACAGATACCTTCCACATCTTTCAGACTTAAAAGTGAAGCTGTCTTAATTGCTTTTTCGTAATATTTTAACGAATCTTTAATTTTTCCAAGCTTATATGTTATTTTACCAAGATTTCCCAGGAGTATTGACTGCTGTTTCAGATCATCATACCTTTCAGCCGTTTTTAGTCCTTTCTGAAATGTGGATATACTCTTAGCGAAGCGGAACTGAGATTCATATATCAGTCCCAATTCATTCAGAAGGAAACATTTCATTTCATGTTCTTTTGTTTTGGATAAGAACTTCAACGATTTATTTATATAGTTCACAGCAAGTTTAATATTGCCTTCCTTTCGCTTAAATACGGCATACGATTTGTAAAGTCTTCCTTTCTGACGATCGGAAAGTCTGGTCCTTCTCTGGATACCCGAAGCCTTATGCAGCGTTTCTCTGATCTTTTTTGAGGGCGAAAAAGAAATAGAATTCTCCACAATCGTCATAAGTATATCAAAATAGAATTCAAAATCTTCAGATTTTTCGTACTTCTCAATAAGCTGGTATGATGCTTTTCTCGCTCTGATCTGATCGTTCATTCCAAAAAGCATCCTGATCTCTTCCAGGATGAGCATATCTTTCCCTTTTGAATCATTTGAAAAAGAAATCAGTTTAGAAAGATCCCTGTAAACGCTTTCGGTAAAATTCTTTTCCAGGGAGTCCGCGTATGACTGTCTCAGGTAAAATACGGCTTTTTTCTGATCACCTGCCTGATAAAAGTGATATCCCATCCAACTTGAATGAGTAAGCTTCGAGACTTCTTTGGTTCTCTCCAGAAGCTCTGCAACTCCCTTATGCCATGCCTTTCTTTTCTCTAAAGGCGCCATATTATAGACTACCTCATTAACGATCGGGTGTGAAAATATATAGTGATCTTCAAGATGGTATTTTTTTATAAAATTGCTCTTTTCAATCTCCTCGATATCTTTTACGGTAAGATCATTATAGTATTCCTTTACGATCTTGTAGTCGAATTTTACCCCGATGACAGAACATGCCTGAAGCACTTCAAGCTGTTTCTCCGAAAGCTTCAGAAGATTTCGCCTGACTATTTCCATTATGTCAGTTGGAATGAACTTCTTTTTATATTTCTTGGTTTTTTCCAGAATAGTGTCTTTTTCAACAACCATTCCGTCAGTAAAAACAAATCTGAAATACTGCTCTAAAAAGAAAGGGTTCCCCGAGGAAAGCTTAAGGATTACTTTCTCAACCTCTGAAGACATCTTCTTGCCACGGCTAAGCTGTTTCAGCAAAAGTCTCATTGTATCTTTTTTTAAAGGAGGCAACTCAAGCGAGAAAGGTTTCAGGTACCTGTTGAATTCCAGTTCCTCTTCCATATGATATGTGATAAGAAAAGAGATATTATTGATATCACCCTTCTTGTTCCTTCTGTTCCCCATTTCGACAAGATGTGATATACTGTACTGAATTACATACTGCATCAGTTCTTTTTCTTCATGCAGCAAGCTGTCTATATCATCAAAAACAAAAATAACGCCCATGCTTTTTTTGATATGGTAATAATAGTTGAATATTACAAGAAGGCTCAATGCTTCTTTGAGATTGGTAAGACGAAGATCCGGTGTTAAACTTTCATAAATACTGCCTTCAATATCAACATTATACAACATTTTATACAGAATAAAAAGCTTTGACGAGAACTGCTCAAATTCTTCTTCGTCCGGAGCAAAAGACAATAGGTCTCTAAAGTATTTGTCGAGTTTTTCCTTTACTGTTACATTATCATCGAATAGTGATATTCCTGAATGCTCTTCGATTATGTACTTGAACAGATCTATTATATTATCCCTGTCCTCAACTTTCGAATGAATTATATGAAAATTCTCATTCGTCATTCTTCTTACTATTTCATCGACCATTCTGGTCTTTCCGATACCGTGCCATCCTGTCAGAGTGATGATTTTTCCTCCGGCTCTAAGAAGCTGATTAAGGCTTATGATCTCCTTGTTCCTGCCGATAACCTTATGTGTAAAAAGACCTTTGAGGACTATTTTTCCGCCATCAGTGCCTGTTGTGAAGTCTATCTGCTTTTTTTCGAGAAGCTTCTGAATTGATTTTGTGTCTGCTACAGGATTAACTTCCCTGAGCTCGCCGTCACCCAAAAGCTGAATTACAGAGTCTATCTGAGGTGTAAACTCTGATGTTACTATGTAAGCCCCTCTTTCCTCTGAGCCGATAATAGATGCGAACATATTATCTTCAAAATGAATTATCCTGTAATCAAGTTTTTTCATTCCAGAGCAAACTTTTCTGATCTCTTCCACGCATATCATTTTATTTGTAGTATCATTGTCGTGTGTTCTGGGAAAAGAAAAAGTTATGAGTATTCTCATGCCTAACCTGGAAAGTTCCACCCTGTTGACAGCACCGTCGAAATTAGCAGTTATTCTGAATATCTTCTTAACTATCTTATTCAACATAAAAAAGTAACTGTCGGTCAACACTTTATGATCTGTTTCATCAGTCAATTCAAGAGATTCGTCAATATAACTCTGGACATATTCGTGAATTTTCGACAATTCAACATCTATCAGAGAACCTTTTTTAATATCAACGAACTCTTCCTCAACATTGTCTCTGAGAACATCATATATATACTCGGGAAGAAAACATTTTATGATGGATGTTTTTAGGTTCAGGTATTTATCAACCTCATAAACAAGTGGTTCCGGAGAGAACTTCATACTTTTTA
>SLFX01000053.1 GCA_007124045.1 Candidatus Delongbacteria bacterium
ATAGTTCTCTTTGTTCTTTTTCTTCCTGTGTTCTTTTCTTCTTCATCGGTCTGTTCTCCTATTAATTTTTTTCGGAAATTTAATCCTAACAGACCATTTACACAAAATTATTTACACTCCCTAAAATTCACTAACTCTTCTCCTCAGCATGTCGTTAATAACACTATTGCCGATAATGATAGTATAGGGTTGTGCTTTGACGGCAACTCAGACGGGCAGTTCGTTAACAATATCATCTACGGTAACAAGTTCAAAGAGGTCTATATTAACGACAATCACGCAAACCCAGCTTTTTACTACAATAACATCAAAGGCGGACAGGCCCAGTTTGGACTCAATTCAGGCGTTACATATACAGGCCCCTACGCAAATAACATCAGTTCAGATCCGCTGTTCTCTACCGGAACTTACCACCTGTCAACTGCTTCTCCATGTATAGATGCAGGTTACCCCGGTCTGACAGAACATCTTCTCGGCACGCTTTATTTACCGCAGACAGACATTCTTGGAAATCAAAGGATCTTCGGTAGTGAGATCGATATGGGATGTTACGAATGGAATGAAAGCGGAATTGAAGCAGATAACCTTATATGCAAGTTCACTCTGTTTCAAAATTATCCAAACCCGTTCAATCCGGAAACAATCATCAGCTATTCAATAGCATCAGATTGCCATGTGACGCTTAAAATCTATAACCTGGCAGGTAAGGAAGTAGCAACACTTGTTGACAAGAGGCATAATAAAGGTATTTATGAAGTTACTTTTAAGGGAGATTCTTTTTCGAGCGGCATGTATTTTTACAAACTGAGTGTTGACAGCAAGACGGTTGATACAAAAAAAATGCTTCTGCTGAGATAAATTCATGGAAACCATTAAAATCATATCCGCAATTATTCTTATGGCGATTTCTTTCAATTTAAAAGCAGATGACAGCTCAGAAAGAGAATATCTCACGGCACTTATCCCCAATCTCTCCGTTAATTCATTTGATTCTTACAGTGATTTTGGCAAATATGCGTACAGCTATGCTCCGGCGATCGGTATTGATGTCGAATTCTCAAAAAGCCGCCAATGGAAGTTCATCGGAAAACTAAATTATTGTCCTGTCCCTTACTGGATCCCTGTTGAAATTGGCATAGGCGCAAAAGATATTAAAGAATTTAGAAGTTTATCAAATATGCTTTATTATGTCGGAGTAGGGTTAAATTACAAAATGTTCTTTTATAACGGCGAGAAGGGTATTTACGGCGGGGTGCGTCCGTATAAGTCCTTTCCTTCGTACCGTTATGAGTTATCCCGGGGGCATTTTTCACAGACTTTGGGAGCTGAAGTATATTACGGAGTTAATTATTTGACCGGAAAGAATTACTTTTACGATCTGAGATTCGGTTTCAGGGCCTTCCTTCCTCATCTTAATAGTGACTTTGAATTCATAGAGATTCATAATATTCCCCTGTGGGAAGCTTTAGAGTTCAAGAATGATTATTTAAATCCGATGAATTTTTTTATTAAGCTTGGTTTTGGCATTAATCTGAGTAAGGGGAACCTCGACTGATGAACAGCCATTTTGACAATAGTGACTACGGTTGCCTTAAAATCACCTCATCACATGACCGTTGACGATCCTGAAATTGAAGTCTTTATTCATGGTCTCTTCAAAAATAGTCCTCATGCGCCGAAGTGTTATGGGGTGCGTACCCGATATATCGTCTGTTTCGGCGGGATCTTTTGAGATATCGAAGATCTCATAAACCGGACCTTGTGCCGAAGGTGTTATATTGAGCTTGTAGTCCCCTCTGATGAGCGACCTCGGCATAAGCGGATATACTTCACGCTCGACCCAGAGGTCTTTTGAGGGAAAACCGTTCCTGTCGTAGAAATACAGATCTTCACGCGCAAGCAGAAGGGTTATATCGGTCAGGAATATATTCTGCCTGACAAATTCGGGCGCAAGGAAAGAAACCCCGTCGAACTCATCCTCCCTGTATTTTACTCCCGCGGCATCGAGAGCCGTCGGTATGATGTCTAAAAGCGAATACTCGTTCCTGACGCGTCTTTCCATGCCGTATGACGGACGGCTGAGTATGAAAGGCACCTTGTAATCTACAGCTCTCAGCCCCGATCCTCTTTCCGGAAGTCCGTAAATACATATCACTGTATCATCAAATCTTCCGCTGTTTTTAAGAGATCTGAGTATTACTTCAATCTCGTCGTTCAGGTATGTCAGAAAAGCTTCCGTCTCGTTCTTTGACTCCGCAAGACGGTTGTACGGAAAAGGCATCATTCCCGAATAGTCCGGTATGACCTTTATAAAAAAGAACGGTTTGGTCCTGTCCTCTATCAGTTCATTCACAGCTGCCGTTCTGTAGGAAGTATCCCTGTATTCCTTCAGGTATTTCGCCTCGGGAAAGAAATTTATAAGCACTTTGTTGTTGAATATCACCGGTGCAATAAGATGATCGAGCAGGGATGCCGACCTTGTGCTTATGCCTTTTTCGGGGAAAGCGACCGAATATTTGTGCCCCTTTTCAAAATCTCTGAAAGCCAGTTCCGGAATAGTGAAAATTCCTGTATTATATCCTTTTTTGCTCAAAAAACGCAAAACCGTTTTATCTTTGATACCGTATGATGCATACCCCCCGTAATATCCGCCCTTATCGGGATGGACCGATGTCAGCGAAGCCATAAGGGAAACCTTCGGGTCTTTTGCCGGAGTATAAAAATTTTCGAACATATAGGAACTTTTTTTTATTTCGGAGAGAGCGCTTTTATCTCTAATGTTCCTTTCTCTTATATATCTGTTTTTCAGCCCCTCGACAGCTATGAATATTATGTTCCTCTGTTCGTTTTTGTCACCTGCATTCAGATATCCGTAGTTAAAAACAAGAAGTATTGAGAAAATCACGGCGGCTGAATATCCCGCTATCCTCTTCGCACCCTGATATATTGAAAGATTGAAGGAAAGATTGTGGATACTCATCACAATTATTATCGAAAAGAAAGCTGTAAAATACATAGGTGAGAACTTTTCTGAAACGAACATGAAAATTCCTGAAAACCAGAAAGAGTGATTGAGAAGTGTTTTTCTGAAAAGAAGCGGATTGTTGATAAGTTCCCTCGATATCAAAACAAATATTATCAGAGCGGATATGCTGAAGCATTTAATGAAATAGATAGAATATTTCTTTACCTCGTTCTCGAAGAAATACGCGTACTTTTTCTTCTTTCTCGCAAGAATACCCGCACTCAGCCCGCCCGTGATAAGGCCGAACAGAGTATAAAATATAAAAAGTTTCATCTGGTGCAGATAATGAACAGCCTTAAATCCTTCCGGGGGGGCGTCTGAAAGAAAGGTTCCCGTTAGAAATACTGACCATACTATGAAGAGGGCAGGAAAAGTATTTTTTAAAATTCTAAACATCTTCTTCTGCGACATCAACTTCTGTGGTCTTAAACTTCTGGGCGAAAAGATCCCATGAAACTATCGTCAGAGCGGCAACTAGAGGACCTACAAGAAATCCCGCTATTCCCAGCCAGGCTAAACCGCCAAGCGTCGAAACGAGCATAATCACCG
>SLFX01000022.1 GCA_007124045.1 Candidatus Delongbacteria bacterium
CCCAGAAGAATGTTGTAATAAAGGCTGTACTGAATAAGATATACGAGGATATTAATGCGGGAGCTGATTTTTCGACCGCTCTTTCAAAACACCCGAAGATATTTGACCAGATGTATGTAAATATTGTAAAAGCCGGTGAAACATCCGGTAACCTTGATAAAGCCCTCGGTTCACTGGCAACATACAAAGAAAAAACGGCCCAGATGCAGCAGACGATTAAGTCGGCAATGATGTATCCGAAATTTGTATTGATGTTTACTGCCGTTATCGTATTTGTGATAATATGGAAAATAATACCGGTTTTCCAGGGTCTGTTTTCGTCTCTCGGCGGAGAGCTTCCCGCTCCGACTCAACTTTTGGTCGATGCCTCTGATGTCCTTCAGGAGCATATGCTGGTTGTATTAGGATCACTTGCGGCAATATTTTTCGGAATAAAATACGCATTTAAATTTAAACCGGTAAGAAACGCATGGGATAACTTCACGATAAATGCACCGGTTTTTGGTGAGCTTGTCCGTCAGATAATTGTTTCAAGAGTTTCAAGCGTTTTGGCTCTTCTTCTGGGATCAGGTACATCTATGCTGGAATCTATAGAAATAGCAAGTAAAGTTGCAAATAATAATGTTTACGAACAAGCATTAAAAAAATCAGCTACTGATGTAAGTAACGGAGTTGAGCTTTCTGTTGCTTTCAAAAAATCCAACAGATTCGATGATGTATTTATACAGCTTCTTGAGACCGGAGAAGAAACGGGCAAGGTGGACGAGTTGATGAGAAAGATAGCTGAATACTATGATGATGAAGTAGCGGTCAAGATCAAAGGATTCTCATCACTTATCGAACCTCTTCTAATTGTGATAATGGGTGCAGTTATCGGAAGTATCGTTGTTTCGATCTATCTGCCGATCTTCACGATGGGAGATGCTCTGGGGATGTAGATTCATGAGAAATCCGGGAAAGATCCTAATATTTCTGGTAATATTGTTTTCACTTAAAGCAGGAACAGGAGAACCTAACCATAAGGTTCCCCTGTTCCTTTCTTTTGTTTTTCCCGGAGGTGGTCAGATATATAACAGAAGGTATGTTAAAGCTGCTGTTTATGCCGCTGCAGAGGGTGTCATGGTTTATGGTGCGATAACGCAGCACAACAGATACAAAAACTCAAAAGACAAACTTAAATTTTATAAAGACGAGGGTGATTTTTACAAAATACGGGAATATGAATATTACGCAGACCGTTACAAAAGAGAAAGAAATAATTTTATATGGATGGGCGTAGCGGCGGTTCTGCTTTCTGCAGGCGACGCATGGGTGGACTCGCATTTTAAATCTTTTCGTCGGGATCTTTTTATAAAAGGCGACGAACTCTCAGTAAGAACTTCAGGTACGGGCCTGAAACTGGTTTACGAATGGTAATAAAAAAGGGGATTGTCATGATTAACACTGAACTTATAAAACCTAAATCAATTGTGGTGATAGGAGCATCTGAAAGCTTGAAAAAACCGGGCGGAAAGGTGCTTTACAATATACTTCAGGGAAAATATAAAGGAAAAATTTATGCGGTAAACCCGAAAGAATCAGAGGTTCAGGGTGTAAAGTGCCTGAAGCCCGAAGATATTCCAAAGGTTGAACTGGCTGTAATATCTGTCGCAGTACAGTTCGTTAAGGGATATATTGAATTTTTGGCAAAAGAGAAAGGTACAAAGGCCTTTATAGTTTTATCCGCCGGATTCGGCGAAATGGGAGAGGAAGGCAAGAAGCTTGAAAAAGAGATCGTGGCCGTATGTAGCAAGTACAAGGCATCATTGATCGGGCCGAACTGCATAGGTGTCATGACCACTCATTACAACGGTATTTTTGCCGGTCCTATACCTAAACTTGATCCGGAAGGATGCGATTTTGTGTCCGGTTCAGGTGCGACCGCAGCTTTTATCATAGAAAAAGGTATTCCGGCCGGACTTACTTTCGCCAGCCTTTATTCTGTGGGTAACAGTGCTCAGATCGGAGTAGAGGATGTGCTGAAATACTGGGACGAGAGCTTTGATGAAAAGAAAAGTCCGAAAATAAAGCTTCTGTACATGGAAAATATCAATAAACCCGATCTGCTGTTAAAGCATGCTTCTTCATTAATTAATAAAGGCTGCCGTATTGCAGCGATCAAGTCGGGAAGCTCGGATGCAGGGTCGAGGGCCGCATCCTCCCATACAGGCGCGCTCGCCACGCCCGACAAGGCCGTAGAAGCGCTTTTTAACAAGGCCGGCATCATCAGGTGCCACGGCAGGGAAGATCTGATATATACGGCGGGCGTTCTTATGCAGAAAGAGCTCAGGGGCAAGAACATCGCCGTAATTACTCATGCCGGCGGACCTGGGGTCATGCTCACCGACGCGCTTTCGAACGGCGGGCTCTCCGTCCCGAAGATCGAAGGAAAGTACGCGAACGAACTTCTGGAAAAACTTTTTCCCGGATCTTCGGTCGCCAACCCGATCGATTTTATCGCGACCGGAAACGCGGAGCAGCTGGGGATCATTATAGATTATGTAAACGATAAGTTCAAAGAAATCGACGGAATGGTCGTGATCTTCGGTTCGCCGGGGTTAGGCGAGATCTACGATGTCTATAAAGTGCTCGATGAAAAGATGAAAAAGACGAAAAAGCCAATCTATCCGCTTCTTCCTTCAATAGTATCGGCAGGTCAGGAGGTCGAGTATTTCAAATCTCTCGGAAATGTGTATTTTTCAGATGAGGTCAATCTCGGCCGCGCGATCGTCAATGTTGTGAATACACCTAAGCCATATACCGAGTTCAAAGAAGTCAGGGTTGATAAAAAGAAGATCAGGGCCATTATCTCCAAAGCTAAGAACGGCTATCTCGAACCAGAACAGGTCGCAGATATTCTCGATGCGGCCGGAATTCAGAGAGTGTCCGAGTTCGTCAGCGCAAAAAAGGCGGAGGTCGTCAGAAAAGCTAAAGAATTCGGCTTTCCGCTCGTAATGAAAGTCGTCGGCCCCGTTCATAAATCCGATGTCGGAGGAATAGCTCTGGGTCTTAAAACGGAAAAAGAGATCGAAAAAACCTTCGAGAGAATGACAAAGATCGAAGGATATAAAGGTGTCATGATACAGCCGATGATCTCCGGAAAAGAGTTCTTCGCGGGAGTCAACCATGAAGGCAAATTCGGACATTCGATACTCTGCGGGCTCGGCGGAATATTTATTGAGGTGTTTAAAGATACAGCCTCGAACCTTGCTCCCTTCGGATCAGATAAGGCTCTGGAAATGATCCGCTCTCTCAAAAGCTACAAGATAATCAAAGGCGTTAGAGGTCAGAAAGGAATTGACGAGAAAAAATTCGCGGACATAATCGCAAGACTGTCAAGCCTCACACAAGCCGCTCCCGAAATTATGGAAATGGATATAAATCCGCTTCTCGGCAACGAAAAAGACCTCGTCGCCGTTGATGCAAGGATCAGGTTGGAGAAGTAGAATTCGGATTTGATAGTATAAGGACACAGATATCTGCGCCTTTTCGTTATTATAAAAAAAAATCCTTAAAATATAACTTCACTATTCGTTTAAAAATACATATTTTTCACGCCGAATTTAACAGGAGTGCGTATGAATGTTTACATAGCAATAATTATCGCGTATTTCGCGATGGTGATCGCGCTGTCATTTTTGACAAAAAAAGTGGCGAGCAAGTCCGCGGCAGATTTTCTAATAGCCGGCCGGAACATGGGACTTATTGTCTGTGCCGTAGTTGTTGCTGCTGAATGGCTTGGCGGAATGAGCACGATCGGGGTTTCGGAAAAAGCCTTCAACACTGGAACGATGGTACCTATACTGTACAACCTTTCGACAGCCGCCGGAATGATCATAATCGGTTACACTGTCGCATCGCACTACAGAAAAAAAGATGTTCATACTGTCAGCGAAATGCTTCATCATCTGTTTGGATCCAAAGCGAGAAATATCTCGGCTATAGCTTTCATGATCGCATATATAACTCTTGCCTATGTGCAGCTTCAAACCTGCGCGGGGCTTTTCGGTCCGATCATGGGGCTTGGATGGACGGAGTCGGTTCTGATCGCATCGGTGATAATAACCGTCTATACTTATGTCGGAGGAATGCACGCTCTCGCAATAACGGGTGTCATTCACCTTGCTGCAATGTTCATCGGTGTCGGGATCGCTTTCGTTTCAGGTATGATGGACATCGGCTGGTTTGGCGGTCTTACGGAAAGACTGATGGCACTTAACACAGTTGATCCTGTAACGATGGAGTCAGCTTATAATGTGGTTCCTAAAAATTTTCTGAATCCGTTCAGCGCAGGATTCAATGAAGCGTTCACACTTCTTCTCGGCGGAGTGCTGGGCGGAATGGCCGGACAGGCAAGTATTCAGCCTATATTCGGTGCAAAAAATGCCAGGACAGCAAAAAATGCCGCTGTTCTTTCAGCTTTCATAATAGCTCCTTTTGGTATCATGATAGCTTTTCTCGGGCTTATGGCTAAAACGGGTCAGTTTTTTGATCTTGATACGCTTGTGAATTCAAAGATGGTTCTTTCGACTCTTTTAACCTCGTCAGAATTTATAAATCCTTATCTTGGTGCTCTTGCACTTGCGGGAGTTCTCGCAGCTATTCTGTCAACTGTCGGGCCTGTGAATTTCGCTGTGGTAACGATAGCGGCTAAAGATATTTATCACGGACTGATAAACAAGGAAGCGGAAGATAAAAAGATATTGAGGACGGCGAAAAATCTGGTAATACTGGTCAACCTGGTGACAATACCACTTGCTATCTGGGTGGGAAAAAGCGTTCTGGATGCAGCATATATTTCTTATGCCATCAGGGCCATAGGAGCTATAGTTATTATTCTCGGCATTTACAAAAAAGGCTGGATAAACGCACTCGGGGTCCAAATGGCCTTTATCGGCGGTACTGCAGTGATCATCATCTGCGTTCTTGCTCAGAGCATGGGATGGTTCTCGGTTGATAAGACCTACGGTGCTGTTGGGTCAGCTCTGTTTTTTATCGCTCTTGGAAAGATTATAGAAAAATTCAAACGACCGCAAACAAAATAATAATCATAGAGGTACGCTATGAAAAAAAGACAATCAATTCTTACAGACAACTCAAGGCTCGTTATGGAGTCGCTGGCTCAGGCCGGATGCAATGTTTTCATCGGTTATCCGATCACGCCAGCCAACTATCTCTATAAATACGCTACACAGAGATACGACATCGTTCAGGATGCTCCCGACGAGATCACGACACTTCAGTGGATGGCAGGATATGCCGCAGCAGGACATCTTCCCGTAACTGCGACATCATTCCCCGGATTCGCTCTCATGCTTGAATCCTTAAATATGGCATACATGATGGAGCTTCCGATGGTCGCAATACTTGTTCAGAGGCTCGGACCTTCGACAGGGACGGCAACAGCAGGCGCTCAGGGAGACCTTGCACTTCTCAACGGCATGATATCGGGCGGATTTCCTCTTCCGGTACTTTGCCTTTCAAACGCGAAAGACTGCTGGGATATTCCCGCAAAAGCTGCTCAGATAGCAGTTGAACTAAGGACTCCGGTGGTCATTCTTACATCAAAAGAAATGATGATGAGCTTAAACAGCTTTGATTTCTCCTCGCTTAAAAAGATCACGCCCGTAAAAAGGAAGTTCTATTCATCAGAAGATACTTATCTGCCCTACAAACCCGGAAAAAATCTCGTACCGGAGTTTCTCCCGCTCGGCGATGACAAACACAGAGTACGAATTACATCTTCAACCCACGACACCAAAGGAATACTTCAGCACTCGACACCCGAAGCTCTCGGAAACACCGTAAGGCTTCACGACAAGATAGTCAAAAACGCATCAAAACTATCACTTTATGAGCTTGACGAGGACGGTGGAGACACTCTAATAGTATCTTACGATGTTACTGCTGAAGCTTCGAGAGAAGCGGTCGGTATGCTCAGGTCGAAAGGCAAAAAAGTATCACTTCTTGTGTGTAAGACCATGATTCCGGTAATCAAAGAATATAATAAAATAATCAGCAAATACAAAAATGTTGTTATCGCCGAGGAGAATCTGACGGGGCAGCTTAGAACTCTTCTTTTCGGAACGGCGGGCAGAGAAGGCGTAAAAGGGGTTAATGCACTCGGAAAAATGATATCCCCGAATGATATAGTCAGGGAGGTGAAGTAATGGAACATAAATATATTTCAACAGATGTGTCAATATTCTGCAAAGGCTGCGGACACCAGCTGATCGCCAATAATACAGAAAAAGCCCTTCAGAAACTTGGCCTTAAACCAAAAGATGTGATCTTCGTGACAGATATCGGATGCCACGGGATACTTGACAAGATATCTGAGGTTCATACATTTCACGGACTTCACGGAAGGTCTGGAGCTCTGGCCGCGGGTGCAGCCATGGGCATCAACAATCCGAAGAAAAAAGTCATTGTTTTCATAGGTGACGGCGGAGCGACTATCGGACTTCAGCATCTCGTTGACGCCGCTGTCAGGAATGTCAACATGACAGTAATAATCCACAATAACTTCCTTTACGGAATGACCGGCGGTCAGACGAGCGGACTTACTCCCCACGGTTTTAAGACAGAGACCAATCCCGACGGAAAGCAGTATCAGAACTATGACTTAAGTTCAATGCTTTCAAACGCAGGAGGATCGCATGTAAGAAGGCTTGTCGGTATGGGTGATTTTTCGGAAGAACTCTATCAGGCTTTTAAAGTGCAGGGATTTTCTTCAGTCGAGGTAATGGAGCTTTGCCCGAGCTACGGAGTTAAGTTTAATACGGGTAAAAAAGTTACGGACTTTATTGAATCGGCAGGAATGGAAGTCAAACTGTTTCCGGAAAAAATAAGATCACCTTACACGCAGAATGAAAGAAATATTGCATCTTCTCTTTTCAATGACTGTAAAGCCATACCGGTCAAATATAAAAACAGCCTGAAAAAACCTCTCAAGATAGTATTGAGCGGTTCGGCCGGAGAAGGCGCTCAGCTTGCTGCCGAACTTTTTGCGGAAGCAGCTGTTGCATCAGGACTGAACATCACGAAAAAAGGAAGCTATCCCGTTACGGTCGGAGTGGGATTTTCAACCGCAGAACTGATCCTTTCGCCCAAAGATATTCAATATACAGGTATTGTAACTCCCGATATATTCATCATAACATCGAATGACGGCTTAAATCATGCAAAAGCGAAACTGTCCAAAATGAAAAAAGGAATACTTTTCATAGACAGTTCATTAAACCCAGTCGCCGTTGATCCGGGAGTTGAAGTAATACAGTATAAGTTCAGGGAACTCGCAACGCCAAGGTCAGCGATATTCCTCGCTCTCGATGTTCTCTTAAAATATGTCAGAGTATTCCCGGCAGAGGCTTTTGAGAATGTGATCCAGAACTCCAAGATCGGAGCGAAATTCAATATGGAAGTATTGAAAAAAGCGGAAGTTCCGAAAAAGTAGATCCAACATGAAATAACCGGAAAAATTTTTCCGGAAATGATTTAAGCCCCTTTTCGAGGGGCTTAAATTTTGGAGGAGGAGTAGTTATGAAGAAGTTTTGTTCTTGTTACGGCTCTTATACTATGAGATTAATCAGAAGGTTCCAAAAAAGTTTCTCTATTAAATAAAACGGTATTTCTGTGATTTTGCCTTCCGAATACGGTGCCTGACTGACCTTATAGCCTTTTGCCCATATTAGCCTCTTTTTTGATAAAATCCAAGGATAATATAATGATTTATGTGACAAAATCCAAGGATATATTTCACCGATTTGTGATATTTTCCAAGTATATTGCTTTAAACTATTGGTTTATCATGAAACAGAGTGGATCCCCATAGCCATCATGAGCGAATTGAGCCTTCTCTCTGAGTCATCGGATCTTGAATTTAGAACGACCGGGACTTTCGCACCCATGACTAGCCCGCCGGAATTTGCCTGTGCGTGGAACTTATAGGCTTTTGTGAGTATATTCGCGGCTTCAAGGTTCGGCATGAGCAGAATGTCGGGTTCGCCGGCCACTTCAGAAACATGTTTCTTGCCGGCTGATGCCTCTTTGCTTATCGCGATATCATAAGCTATCGGGCCCTCGACGATAAAATTGCCCATTTCTCCGTTTCTGCTCATGGCCTGAAGGGCATCGGCGTCAACGGTTGACGGCACCTTCGGGTTTACGACTTCAAGCGCGGAAAGGGCTGCCACTTTAGGATTATCGACCTCGATCGCCTTCATCAGAGGAGCAACATTTAATGCTATGAGCTTTTTTTCCTCAACATTCGGCAGAGGCATTATCGCGTTATCCGTAACACAGATAAATTTGTGATATGAAGGCATTTCGAGCATTGTCAGATTGGACAGGACTTTCGATGCGGCTACGCCGTTCTCTTTATCGAGTATCGCTTTCAGGTAATATACCGTCTCAAGCCTGCCTTTTACAAGTATCTGTGCTCTTCCTTCCCTGACAGCCTTTACAGCCTCAATGGCCGCGGTCCTGTCGTCCGGGCAGTCTATAATCTCATAAAAATCAAGAGGTTCGTTTATTTCGTTAAGAATAGCTTTGATCTGATCTGAGTTTCCGGTCAGGATGGCTTTTTTTATAAAACCTTTTTCGCGTGCAAGTCTGGCGAGACCCGCGTTCTTTTTATCTTCCGCGGCGGCTATTACGATGGTTGCGGGAGGAAGGCTTTTTACTTTTTCCTCAAGCTGTTTGAATGTAGTTATCATAGTATGCTCTTTGTTTTTAATTTAACAGGCCATGTGAGATATTTTTCTTCGTTGTTGAGTACTCTGAGCGCGTTTTCTGCGAGGGCTTCATTTTCGGAGCTTCCGGGATAGAGGAAGATCTTCATTGCACGACCCACACGCTTTTTGATCTGTTTACAAATGTATTCGCTTTGAGCCAGTCCGCCTGTGAGGATAAGACCGTCAATATCAAAATTTATAACCGATCCCATAGCAGCTATGTCCTTGCAGATCTGGTAGATCATTGCGTCGAGTATCAGTTTCGCCTTTTTGTCGCCGTCTTTTATTCTCGCGAGTACCTCCCTGACATCTTTCGTGCCGAGATATGCGTACATTCCGCCTTCGCCGTAGAGTTCCTTCATCAGTTCCGCTTTTGTGTATTCGCCTGAAAAACAGGCGTTGATGAGCGGAAGCGGGGGAACTCCCCCTGCTCTTTCGGGCGTGAAAGGCGCGCTTTCCATCCTGTTGTCATTGTCAACGATGCGGCCTCTGTCGAAGGCGGCTATGGAAAAGCCGGCACCGAGGTGGGCGACCACGCATCTCATTTTATTGAAAGGTTTTTTGAGTCTTTTTGACAGATGCCTGACCGTCGCCCTCACATTCAGCGCATGAACGAAACTGAAGCGCGGGAACAGGGGCGAGCCCGAAATTCTGGCTATCTCGGGGAGTTCGTCAACAGCTACCGGGTCAGAGATGTAGGCGGGACAGTCATATAATTTGGACATCCTGTAGGCAAGAGCAGCCCCGAGATTGGATGCGTGCTGATAGACCGGCGTGAAAAGTGAAAATTCGACCAGTTCCTCGTTCACAAGGATCACGCCGCTGGGAACCGGGGTCAGCATCCCGCCCCTGCCCGCGCAGGCGATCACTTCCGAATTTTTCGGAAGGTTCTTTTTAACGAACTTTTTAACAAGTTCGTCCCTGTAATCCACCTGAGCCGCGATAGAATCGAACGATTTTATCTTGTCCGTCGGGTGCTCTATCGTTTCCGAAACAACCTCTTTCACTACCTTTTCGTGAACCTCATAAAGCGAACACTTTGTCGTCGTCGCTCCCGGATTTACTGAAAAAATTATCTTTTGAACAGACATAATGACACACTCCCATGCCTTAAATTTGGCTGTAAAGTAAGTCTGCGGCAGTATTTTAGCAATCTGATTTTTTAGGTAAATTTTGAGGAAATAAAATAAGCCCCGTTCGACGGGGCTTAGATTTTGGAGGAGGAGGAGTTATGAGAAGTTTTTGCTGCTTATTACGACTCTTATACAATGAGTGGAATATGAAAGTTCCAAAATATTTTTTATTTCCATTTCTAAGCTCATGAGCTTATATTTCAGTTTAGTAATAAACAGGAGTCCTAATGAAAATACATCTTCTTCAAATATCGGTAAATGAAAAGGACACAGAGGCTAATCTGTCCAAAGCTGTTTTGAAATTCGGAGAACTGAAAGGCGGAGGGATCGCTGTTCTGCCTGAAATGTTCATTCCGGGCTATGACAGGAAAAACATGGAGTGCTGGTCGGATAAATGGCAGGAAGTGGTCATGGAATTTTCGGGTGCCGCGAAAAAAACCGGTACTGCTGTTGTTTTTACTACTCCGGTCAAAGAGAACGGAAAGATATATAACAGGGCTTTTTTTATAGATAATGAAGGCAGGGTGCTTTCGACTTACGACAAAGTTCATCTTTTCAGGCTGATGGATGAGGATAAGATATTCGATCAGGGAAACAAACTCAGTGTTTTCGGCTTTGACGAGTGGAAAGTAGGATTGAACATCTGCTATGACATAAGATTTCCCGAAAGCCAGAGGAAATTATGGAGCGAAGGGGTTAATCTGATGATCGTTCCCGCTACATGGCCGCATAAGAGAGTTGACGCGATGATAAAGCTGTCTTATTCCAGAGCGATCGAGAACCAGTGTTATTTTGTGATCGTGAACAGAGCTTCCGAGCGTGAAGAAAACCCCACTTACGGCGGAAATTCAATGGTCATAGCTCCCGACGGTACTCTCGCGGCCGGCTGCGGTTATACTGAAGAGACAAGTTCAGCGGATATTGATATTTCCAATGTGGAAACTTACAGAAAACTGATTGACTGCAGAGCAGACCGCAGAACTGATCTGTATTAGGTAATTCATTTAAACTTTTTTCAATCCGCAATATACTTTTCCCGATTCGGAATCGGCAGTTATCAGGGTGCCGCTTTTCAGGATCAGTGTTGCGTTTTCAGCATTGGATATAACAGGAATGTCAAGAGCTTTTCCGACAATTACTGCGCCTGAATCTGCAGGATCCTCTTCGGTTATTATACCTGCGGAATGTTTTATCAGCTGAAGAACGCTTTCTGAGCTGCTGCGTATCACGAGTATATCTCCGGCTGTGAAATTTTCCACCCCGCTTTCGTCTTTTTTCACCGTACAGACATTTCCCGAAGCGATAAGTTTATTCTGTCCCCTGCCTTCCAAAAGGATATTGCCGATTATCTGGACTTTCATAGTGTTGGTGGTGCCTCTGACATTGATAGGAGTGCCCCCTGTAATAACGACCAGATCGCCGGATTTTACTATTCCCGTTCCCGTCGCAATACATATTGTATGCTCAAAAAGCTCGTCGGTCGTGTTTTTAACTTCAGACATCAAAGGTATAACGCCCCATGACAAAGAAAGCTGATTGTACACCGTCGGGTTGGTTGTCGTTGCGATTATCGGGCAAACGGGCCTGAATCTGGAGACTGTTCTTGCTGTATTTCCCGACTCGGTTACGGTGATTATAGCTGCCGCATCCAGAGAATGAGCCGTTGAACAAGTGGCATATCCGATAGCGTTGGTGACATTATGTGACTGCTTAATATAATTTTCTATGAACTTTTTCTTATAATCAATATCATTTTCAGCTTTCTCGGCAATTTTGGACATGACCTTTACAGTTTCAACGGGATATAGCCCGATCGATGTCTCGCCCGAAAGCATTATCGCGCTTGTGCTGTCGTACACCGCATTCGCCACATCCGTTATCTCTGCTCTTGTCGGTCTGGGGTTCCTTATCATAGAATCAAGCATCTGGGTCGCTGTAATCACCGGTTTTGAAAGCCTGTAGCATTTGTTGATAAGATCTTTCTGGATGCCGGGTATCTCCTCGAACGGTATCTCAACACCCATATCGCCACGGGCAATCATTATTCCGTCTGCAATTCTGACAATATCTTCAATATTATTTACGCCGTCCCTGTTCTCGATCTTGGCAATGATCTTGATATCCTCACCTCCGTTGCTGTTGATGAAATTCCTTATGCTTTTTACATCGGTATGGTCGCTCACGAAGGATGCTGCTATAAAATCTATACCATTCTCTATTCCGAAAAGGATGTCCTTTTTATCGGTTTCGCTCAAAAAAGGCAGGTTCATTCTTATTCCGGGGACATTTATACCTTTTTTATTTCCGACATGACCACCATTAAGAACTTTGCAAATAATATCGGTTTTTGATATTTCTGTGACGATAAGTTCGATCAGCCCGTCATCTATTAGTATTTTGTCATCCTTTTTGACATCCGCCGGAAGGTTTTTATAGGTCACAGACACTTCATTGCATGATCCTGTAATATCTCTGGTCGTCAAAACAAAAGTGTCGCCCTGCTTCAAAAAGATCCCGCCTTTCTCAAAGTCTTTTATCCTGACCTCCGGCCCTTTGGTGTCCAGCAGTATGCCTATCGGGATATTCAATTCCTCACGGACTTCTTTTATAAGTTCAATTCTTTTTTTGTGCTCTGCGTGGTCTCCGTGCGAAACATTCAGCCTTGCCACATTCATTCCGCCGGCGATCATTTTCTTTAAAACATCCTTTGAATCGGTGGCGGGTCCCATCGTGCATATTATCTTTGTTCTTTTCATTTTTCAGTCTCCCTCTTTTGCTTCGGGCAACTGCTCAACTTCGATCTTCGATCTTAAAAATTCAAGGACTTCGTCTTTTTTGTCTTTCGGGATCCTGAGCAGTATTCCTCTGAATGAATCCATTCGGGTCTTATATCTGTAGGGCGAAAGGAATATACCGTTATTATCATTATAGACCTTTTTATAATAACCATACTCGTGTTTGACCTTATAAAAGAACCGGTCAACTATGATGCCTTTTTCATAAAGAGC
>SLFX01000037.1 GCA_007124045.1 Candidatus Delongbacteria bacterium
GCAATGTCAATGGTCGGAGAGGTCAGGAGGCAGTTCAGGGATATTCCCGAACTTAAAGCTGCGCTTGCCGTAATGAAAAAGCATGATAATGACGAATCGAAGATCATTGGCGAAGACAGAAAGATTTTTGATGCAGCCGTCGGAAAAGCCGACAGCGAGAATTGTATAAAGATATCAACAACAGCCGCCATGAAGGGAATGATCCTGCCGGGGGTCCTTGCAATAATGTCTGTAGTTATTGTCGGGTTCGGGTTCGGTGCTGAAACACTTGGCGGACTTTTGGCCGGAATAACCGTTTCCGGCGTTCTTCTCGCAATTTTTCAGTCAAATGCAGGTGGAGCCTGGGATAACGCAAAGAAATCTTTTGAAGAGGGAGTAACTATTGACGGAGTAGAGCATCTGAAAGGATCGGAAGCGCATAAGGCAGCTGTTACGGGCGACACAGTTGGCGACCCTTTCAAAGATACTTCAGGACCGTCGCTGAACATACTTATCAAGCTCTCTTCGGTGATCGCCCTGGTGATAGCACCGCTGATAGCCGGCTAAGAAAACTGTTGACATATCATTAAATAATTGTTAGATTTGGCCCGTTAATAATCTTGCCTGCCGGTGCAGTTTCCCGGCCGGCCGAAATGACCAAAAGAAGGAGGTAAAATGAACAGGTACGAAACAATACTGATCATAGACACGGCTCTTGATCAGGAAAAGATCGACTCGGTCATATCCCGGTACGAGGGAATGATCAAAGAGGACGGCGAAATAATCGAGATCGATCTGTGGGGCAAAAAAAGGCTTGCCTATCAGATAAACAAAAAACCCACAGGCTATTATGTACTGTACAAGTACAGAGCAGGAAGCGACATTCCTTCCAAACTTGTTTCTGACTTCAACATCAATTCGTCAGTTCTGAGATATATGACGACTGTTGTAGACAAAAAAATGATCAGGCAGGAAGAGCTTGATAAGATAGGCTCATCATCCGTGTCGGAAGCCGAAGAAAAAACTGTCGCCGAGCCTGCTGAAGAAAAGAAAACCGAAAAGAAAACCGGGGAGTCTGAAAATGCTTAAGGAAAAGAGAAAAAGGATATGCAGATTCTGCGAGGATAATGTTGTTTACATTGATTACAAGAATGAAAAGCAGCTGTCAAAATTCACTACCGAACAGGGCAGAATTATACCCCGAAGAACCTCAGGAGTTTGCGCCAAACATCAAAGAATGCTGACCAATGCAATAAAAAAAGCCAGAATAGTGGCTCTATTGCCTTTTGTTGATAACACGGCAAGATAAAAAGGAGAGATAAAATGCTTATAATATTAAGACAGGATCTGGAAAAGATCGGTAAGGCAGGCGAAGTTGTCAAAGTCAAGGACGGCTATGCCAGAAACTATCTGATACCAAGAGATCTTGCATACCCCGCAACCGATTCCTATATGAATATTTTCAAAGAAACGACTAAATCAAAAAGATTTAAGCAGACTCAGCTGAAAAGATCAGAGGAGTTTTTGAAAAAATCTCTGGACGAAATGACTATCAGCATAGCTATGAAAGCAGGCGAGGATAACAGACTTTTTGGTTCGGTAACTTCACAGAATATAGCCGATGAACTGAAAAAGAAGGGTGTGGAGCTTGACAGAAGAAGGATCCAGCTTGAAGAGAATATAAAAATGCTCGGAGAATACAAGATCCCGTACAAAGCGCATTCCGATCTTGATATTAATATATCGCTGAATGTTGTTAATGAGCAGTCTGAATAGATTGTTTTGACTAAATAAGAAAGCCGGTCGTTCCGGCTTTTTTTTCATAACGGCAGAAAAATTCGGAGAGAGTGATGAAAGATTTTGATGTTATGGTAAAAGACAACGGTAAAAAGTCGGTCGTTTTAATAGTTGACGATGATCCTCTTATAATTCAGTCTTTAAAATTCGTCCTTGAAAGATATTACGAAGTGATTTCTGAATCCGACCCTTTAAAAGTCCCGGAGCTTCTGACAAAATCGGTGGTGGATGTCGTCATTTCCGATGAAATAATGCCGGGAATGAGAGGAAGTGAACTTGCCGGTGTGATTAACGACCAGTTCCCTAATATTGTAAAAATAATACTTAGCGGCAACTCCGAAAAAAGAGACATTGTAAAAGCCATTAACAGGGGACACATCTTTTATTTTCTTTTTAAACCGGTCGATACCGTTCATCTCCTTCAGGCGGTCAAAAGGGGATTGGACCATAAAATGATGAAAGAAACCATCCAAAAACAGAATCAGGATCTGGAAATAAAAAATAAACGCCTTGAAGAAGATGTTTCAAAAAAAAGAGCGAAAATTCTTGAAATGGAAAAATTCTACGAGAGAGGAAAACTCTCCGCTTCGATAGCTCACGACCTTAATTCTCCTCTCCAGGCTCTTGTGACAGGGTTTCAGCTTCTGGAGGAAGAGTTCCTGCAGGATCAGGGCGAACCGGTCGATAACGTCATGAAACTCATCGGTTCCAGCCTCGAAAAAATGGAAAAACTTATAAAGGGTATCTCAGGAAGAATCAGCAGTAAACCGGAAGATGAACCGGTCATGGTCGATCTTAACGCGATCATAGAGAAAAATATAGACAGTATATATCTTACACGACTCAAAGAATATCCTTTCGAGATTATTTTTACGCCACATGAAAATTTACCGGGCATACAGGGCATTCCTCTGCATTTCGAGCAGATACTCACAAATATTTTTGAAAATTCTTTTTATGCAGTAAGGGAAGCCGGAAGAAAGAATATTTTTGTCAAAACTCTTCTGAAAGACAAAAGCATCTGTATTTTTGTAAAGGATGAGGGTATAGGCATCGAAAAAGACCATTTGGGAAGCATCTTTGAAGCCGGCTTTACAACAAAAGAACCGGGCAGAGGAACAGGTTTGGGACTTGTTATAACAAAACAGATGGTTGAATCATACCGGGGCAGGATAAAAGTTGAATCTGAAAAAAACAAAGGCACCAGTCTGCTCATATGTTTCCCGGTTCCTGAAGAATGAAATATAACGGCAGTCAGTTACAGGCCATAGAACATTTTGAGGGACCCTGCCTTGTACTCGCAGGTGCGGGAAGCGGCAAGACCAGGGTGATCATAGGCAGGATCGAGAGGCTTATAACTCATCATAAGGTCAAACCTTCAGAGATACTTGCCGTAACATTTACAAACAAGGCAGCCGCTGAAATGCGCGAAAGACTTTCGGATTCGGTCAGAGGCTGCGACGAGATCACCTGCTCGACCTTTCACGCCCTCGGCGTAAAACTTATCAGGGAAAATCTTGCCGCTCTGGGTTATTCGAGCGGTTTTTCTATCTACGGATCGGCCGAGCAGCATGCGTCCGTCAAAAAAGCAGTGCATAACTTAAACATTGATCCCGACATGTTCGATCCGAAGCTGATAAGCTATAAAATATCATATTTCAAGAACAGATTCGTAAATCTCTCTCATGTTCCCGATGCGGATCCGATAACCATAGTTTCCAAAAGAATAATGCCTGAATACGACAGGA
>SLFX01000007.1 GCA_007124045.1 Candidatus Delongbacteria bacterium
GCGGGATTTTTTATTGTAATTTTCTCGGTCAAAACCTTCAAGCAGCTACATTCCGATTTTGTCTATGACAAGATAATCAGCGAGGCCGTTCTTATTAAAGCCCATCTCGAAAGCATGGGAGGATCAGGATTGTCCGGACTTGACAGCATAGTAACGGGGTTCGGTTCGGATTTAACAACGAGGATCACTGTAATAGATATCACGGGGCTTGTTCTTGCGGACAGCAGGGAAAGAGCCGCGGTAATGGAAAATCACAGGACAAGACCCGAGATATCGGCAGCACTGGCAGGCGATCAGGGAAGGTCGGTCAGGTTCAGTTCTACTGTCAAAAAAGACATGATGTACGCCGCGCTTCCTGTTTTTGAGACCGAAGGCAGGAAGGTCGTGGTCAGAACAGCCTATCCCCTCATGAGCTTTACCGACAGTATAGTCATTTTCACGCAGAGGATCGTTCTTATAGTTACCCTCATAACCGTTCTGCTCATAGCCGTCAGTCTCTATCTGTCAAAAAGGCTCAGCGCACCGCTCATACAGCTCAAAGACAAAGCGAGAAAATTCGCATCCGGAGATTTTAAGCAGGAGATCGAGGAATACTCACAGTACGAGACCAATGAACTTTCGCAGACAATGAACTTTATGGCAAAGGAGCTTGAAGAGAAGATAAAAAACCTCGAACTGCGCAACACCGAGCAGTCGGCGATCCTGAAATCAATGATAGAAGGCGTTATAGCTGTTGACATGAACGACAGGGTGCTTCTGATAAATAGCTCCGCCTGCAGAATACTCGGAACTGACCCTGAAAAAGCAAAAGGTAAGTTGATACAGGAAGCGGTCAGGAACACAAAAGTACAGGACTTCATTACTTCACTTGTGAAGAATAACTCAGTCATCAACGAAAAAAAGGAACTCGCCCTCAATTTTGAGGGGAAAGATATCTTCGTTCACATACAGGGAAGCTCGCTCCAGAACGCGCTCGGAAAAACGATCGGCGCTGTCATAGTCCTGCACGACATAACAGATATCAAGAAACTCGAGAACATCAGGCGCGAATTCGTGGCCAATGTTTCCCATGAGCTCAGAACGCCCCTGACTTCAATAAAAGGATTTGTGGAGACGCTTCTCGACGAGGAGCAGAACGATGACGACAGACGCAAATTCCTGAACATAATCCAGAAGCATGTTGACAGGCTCAATTCCATCCTCGAAGACCTGCTGACCCTAGCCACTCTAGAAAAAGAGGAAAAGGACGAAGATCTCGTATTTTCCGAAGCAAATGCTGAGGCGGTTATTAATAATGTAAAAGAGATATGCTCTTCAAAAGCGGGCGAAAAAAAGATCGCCGTAACTTCGGTAATTGAAATTAACCGGGCTATAAGATGCAGTCAGCCGTTGATCGAACAGGCATTGTTAAACCTCGTGGACAACGCGATAAAATACAGCCCCGAAGGATCCGAAGTAGTAATAAAGTGCTTTGAAGAGAACGCTAATGTCAAATTTTCCGTGACCGACAGAGGCCAGGGAATAGATAAAATTTACCTCGATAAAATATTCGAACGCTTTTACCGCATAGACAAATCAAGAAGCAGAAAAGAGGGCGGCACCGGACTCGGACTTTCGATCGTCAAGCACATCATGAACCTGCACAGAGGAAAAGCTTCAGTCGAAAGCGAAACCGGAAAAGGCTCGACCTTTACCATAAGCTTTTTGGGGTAGGCTAAATTATTATACAAGACAACATACTAGACTTTATCAAAATAAATTATTATACTACTCAGGCACGCAAACTGATATTCTCCGAGATTATTGGTTTACCAAACTGAATATATCGCAAACATCTTTGATTTTCTTGAATAACCCCCCATTTCTAACACAATTCTAACAATTATCAAAAACTATTCAAACATTCAGACCTGATATTACACCCAAAACTAACAGGGAGATTGTTTATGAAATTCACAAAGAAACTAATAGCTGCACTGACAATAGTAGCGGCGATGAGCACGGTTTACGCACAGAGAGTCGAACTTATCGGAGCGGGAGCTTCTTTCCCCGCACCTCTTGTGACTGCAATGGCCGACCAGTACAGAAATGTTACCGACGGCAGAGTCACCATCAACTATCAGTCAATCGGATCGGGCGGCGGCATCAGGCAGTTCGGCGAACAGACGATCATGTTCGGAATGACAGAAGCTTTCCTTAGCGACGACATTGTTGCCGAAGTAGAGAAAAAAACGCGTGGAAGAGCCTTCAATATGCCGATAACACTGGCGGATGTTGTTGTTACATATAACCTTCCCGGAATTAAGGAAGGAGTTGTTTTCAACGGTGAAGTTCTTGCAGACATTTATTTTGGTAAGATCAAAAGATGGAACGATAAAAAGCTCCAGGACCTGAACAAAAGCATAAGACTTCCTAATTTGCCGATCACTGTTATCCACAGGTCTGACGGATCAGGTTCAACCAATATCTGGACGAGCTATCTTTCAAAAGTGTCGAAAGAATGGGCTGACAAAGTCGGATTCGCGACAAGCGTGAACTGGCCAACAGGAGTAGGTGCCAGAGGAAACGAAGGAGTGGCAGGTTCCGTCATGAGTACTCCCGGCGCGATCGGGTACAACAGCTACGCTTACGCATTGCTCAATAATATATCCTACGGTTATGTCATCAACAGCTCAGGCAATACGATCAAGCCTACTTTCGACGCTACTTCGGAAGCTGCCAACATTGAACTGCCGGATGATACAAGAATACTTTTCACCGATACACCTGCAAAGAACGGATATCCTATTGCCGGATTTGCATGGATGCTGGTTTATGAAAATCTTGATGCTAACAGGGCGATCAGAAACAGACAGCAGGCAGAAGAGCTTATAAAATTCCTCATTTGGTCAATAACAGACGGACAGGAGCTTTCAGAGAGGCTCGGTTACGCCAGACTTCCGAAAGCTGCTCTGGAGAAAAACAAGGCAATGATCAGAGACCTCAAATGGAGAGGTGAACCCATAGGCAAACAAATACTGGGTTCTTAATTATTGAATAGTTCTATGAACTCTAAAGGCAGGGCGAATAAAAACACGCCCTGCCTTTAGCTTTGTAGTGAAAAAGATTTAAGGGAGATACTAAGTGAGTGACGAAAAAAGAAAAAAGATCAGCCTGACTCCCTCTGCGCTGTACGGTTGGCTCGGCGACAGGATATTCGCTGTAAGCATATTCTCGCTGGGCTTTATTGTCATCTTCACGACGCTGGCGATGGCATTTTCGCTATATTATGAAGGTTCGGATTCAATATCGAGGTTCGGACTGTGGGGGTTTTTCAGAGGTACCGACTGGGACCCTTCCATCAAAATGAGCTTCGGAGCATGGCCTTTTATTGTCGGTACCCTCGCGACGAGCATGTCCGCGCTCGCGCTTTCGTTCGTGCCGGCGGTGGCGATCGCGATCTTCACGGCGGAATACTCGCCGAGGTGGCTTTCGCACATTATCGAGAACCTTGTGAACCTGATCGCCGCCGTACC
>SLFX01000082.1 GCA_007124045.1 Candidatus Delongbacteria bacterium
TCAAGAAAAGCGTATCCGTCAACGCTGACAGGATAAACTGCACAAATGACCGCAAGAACTATTATGGAAATAAAATTTTTCACAACGTAGCTCCTTCTGTTTTGATAAAACATCTCCGTCAATCGCAATATACCTAATAATTTTTATCCCGTCAACTTAAAAAAATTATACTTTTTCCCTGATGAACTCCAAAACGGCTTCGAAAGATTCTCTGCTCATATTGATATCCGAGAGTTATTTCTTTTTGAAAACTATTTTTGAAAGGTCATCTTTTGAACTTATGAAACTGAGCCTGCCCTGTTTTTCCAGATTTTCATCAATTGACGGTCTCATGCCCTGAAAAATACTGTAAACGGGCGTGTTCATCGCCGCCGCCTCGCGGTTCATTGTTCCTCCGCCGCTTATGACCAGATCGCTGTAATAAACGAGGTTCAATCCTTCCTCTACTTTTTTCGGGACTATAACATTATTCTTAGAGATAGTCAGTTGCCAGCATATATTTGCTCAGACTCTTGAACAGAAAGCTTTCCATGTGCTCATAATCGAACATGATGACGGCAGGTACTCCGAGAAGTTTCGAGGCAAGAATACCCGACCTTGATCCGTGAGTAACTGAAAGATCGATTTTCTTCCCCATTCCCCACAAAAAAAGCCTGAAAGTCCTCAGGAGGTTGAAGAGATACTTATTGAACTTATTCTTGCCGGGATGCTTTCCGAACAGCTTGTACTTCATGTCCTTCAGGTCAAGCAGCGGTACAGTCTGGTTATAATATCTTGCAGTAACATAGACTAAATAATCCTTTTCCAGCTATTTTATTAAATTCTCGAATATCTGAACATGCGGTGAATTATCGAGATCAATCCAGATGGTTTTCTTTTTCATACTAATCGAACTCCTTCACGACTTTCGCCGGAACTCCTGCTGCTACGCAGTATGGCGGCACATCCTTTGAGACCACTGCTCCGGCAGCGATTATTGCTCCTTTGCCGACAGTCACTCCCGGCAGAATAGTAGCTCCAATTCCGATATGGCAACCGTCCTCCAAAACAACCTTTTTTGAAACCATTGGATTTTCCATACCCCACATTCCCTTTTTGTATTCTGAAAGGTCACGCTGATGAGCCAGAATTTTTGAGCCTGCACACACCGCTACTCCGTCACCGATAGACACGGCTTCCGGGTTCCTGTCGTCAATGTATACAAATTTTGCGATAAACACTTTTTTCCCTATCTGCACACCTCTCAATTTGTGGATAAAAACTGTTAAATTACTGGGAACGCTGAGAAATGCCACTGAGTTTAGAATCCTGTTGAATAAACCTCTTAACATTCCTAAAATACTTAACTTGTCTTTCTTTACGGAAGGCATTTTGATCTCCTCATAATATGATTTTATTTTTACAGGGATATAATTCCGATATTGAGATTGACTGAGGATAATACAACCGAAATATACAAACTCCTAGCGGGTATGATCTTAACAATTGCTCCCCTTTCTGCTTCTTTATTCCCCGGCATAAAATTAAGCAAAAGCTTTTAAATTGGCAAGTAATATTTCATATTGATTAGTTAAGTAAAGTTATCAAAACCTTTTCTGCCCCCGGCCAATGTAAATGAACACTCTCCGGAGGAAATCGTACATATCCTGATCGAAAGTGTTTTCAATATTGTCATAATTTTTCCCGCCCTGAGACATATCCCGGACATTTCCCCCGACGATAAAAACACTTGCATCAGACACTGACCCTTCCGGAACATTATCCCGGAAAAAATCACTGTTACCTGTCAGTTCTTTTGTAAAACTAATCCCGATGTGACGCCAGGTCCTGAAATTGAAAGTGTATTTTGATCTGTCCGGATAAAAACGGTTTCTGCTTATGAAATTGTTTCCCGGTTCGACATAAATTATTCTGCCTCTGTGTCTGATTATTCTGTTCTCTCTGTCAAAAACATAACCTTCGGGAATAAAAGAAAGCGTATCGGGATTAAAACCGGGATCGTTGGACGGATTGAGCTTTCCGCCGTTAAGAATAGAACCGGCACTGTTGATATGAAGCTCATATAATCTGCTGTTCTTAGTCGTGTTGGAAACTAAAGTGTCAGACCTTGAATTTTGAATATATATACCAACACCGCAGTCTTTTACATAATTACTGTCTAATCTGAAATGAAGAGACAGCTCATCAAGGTAGATGCCGGGGGAACCACCGCTCGTAAATTGTGTACCGGCGGCATTACCGAATGCATTTATTACAGTGTTGCCCCGTATAAGTTTATTCCCCTGCGAACTGTGATAAGAGTATATGCCGCCTCCGTCCGACATGGCAAGCATTGTATTCTCAACATGATTTTTAACAACCCTGGTTCCTGAAGCATTAAAGATCCTGATCCCGCAATATCCGGTATTTTTTACAGTGTTCTTGTATATAAGATTGTTCGTGCCGTATATTTCAATACCGTTCAGATTATTAAAACCTCTGCTTTCCGCGCCTATAACCAGTCCTATGCTGTCAATGTAATTATTCTGAATTACCGTGTTGTGTGCCCTGAGCCTTATACCGTAGCTGTGAAGGTTTATAAAAGTACAGTCCTCTATCGTAAAATTGTCCGCATAAGTGTCTCTGATAAGAATACCGTAAGTAGAGTTCCTGAAAGTACAGTTCCGCACAGTTACATTCACAGACCTTTCGGATCTGATACCATGTTTATAATTCACAAACTCAAGGCTCTCTATTATAATATTCCGTGCATCAACAACATCGAAACCGCTGTTGTTATTGTTCCTGTTGCTAGAAATATAGATCGTACATATATCTTTAAGAGGTGAAAAATACAGTATCCCCGACTTTTCATCGTAATACCATTCACCTTCACTGTCGAGAGCGTTTTTATGTCTCTGAATAAAGTATCCGTTATTTTTTCTGAATGCATCCACAGTAGGGTCGTCAACACTGAACATAACACCGTCATTCTCAACCTTCCTGACTTCATAGGACCACTGTTGTGTTTTCGTTACGACTTCAGCGCCTGTCCAGTCGGTTTTATTGTAAAGATCAAAAAATACTTTTCTGGGATTTTTCACATCAACACTGTCTATCTTAAAATATCCTGCAAACGAGTTTTTCTGCCCTGTTACTATCTCTTCGTCAATATTCGGTTTTCTCGCAAGAGTCAGCCTGTTTATTCCGGCATAAACATTTTCAACCTGCTCTAATCCTTCGATTGTCTTTTTATAAAACTTCACACCATTAATAACCTCGAAATCGTCCCATTCCGAAGCATTAAAATCAAATCTGTAAATACTCCCGTCAAGAATCGGTTTAGGAAGGAGAGTATCACCGTATGCACCAAAATATCTGATACCTGAGAGAGAATCGGCTGTCAGGTCGATGTTCACAAAATACCTTTCGCCGCGCTTAAAAAGAACAGAATCCCCCGCAGTGAGATAATTGATATTGAAACTGTCCGGAGTTAAGTGTATGGTTTTACATGACAATAGGCAA
>SLFX01000145.1 GCA_007124045.1 Candidatus Delongbacteria bacterium
AATGTGGGCAAACTTAATCAGCACATTCTCGACAAAAAAGCAGGTAATCTGATCAAGATAGCTGAAGCGCTGCATGAAAAAAAGGTCGCATCAATAGCGGACATGATCTCTGAACGAAAAAAGACCAAACTGGTCCTCATAGCCGGACCTTCTTCATCCGGAAAGACGACCTTCTCAAAGAGACTTAGTGTCCAGCTTCAGGTGGCGGGCCTGAAACCTCTGATCATTTCGCTTGACGATTATTTCGTGGACAGAGAATTTACTCCTCGAGACGAAAAGGGAGAATACGATTTCGAATCAATAGACGCGATAGACATAAAACTTTTCAACGATCATCTGCTCAGACTCTTTAGCGGTGAGGAAGTTGAGATCCCCCGTTTTGATTTTATGGAAGGAAAAAGAATTCCGGGCGCGAAAATGGCATGCGGAGAAGACAACATAATAATTGTCGAGGGGATACACGCACTAAATCCAGACCTCACGCCGCTTATAGAATGCTCAATGAAGTTCAGAATATATGTATCTGCGCTTACCCAAATTTCGATTGACAGGCACAACAGAATACCGACAACGGATAACAGACTGATAAGAAGGATCGTCAGGGATTTTAAATACAGAAATCATACCGCACTTGCAACGCTTAAAAGATGGCCGAGTGTCAGAGCCGGCGAGGAAAAAAATATTTTTCCGTATCAGGAAAACGCGGATATCATGTTCAATTCAGCCCTGCTATATGAGTTCAGTGTTCTGAAACAGTTTGCCGAACCGATAATTAAGCAGGTGCCCGAGAATGAAAAAGAATACGCCGAGGCAATGAGGCTTTTAAAATTCCTTTCGTTCTTTATACCTTTGGGGAATGAAGACATACCAAACACTTCGATCATAAAAGAATTCATTGGCGGAAGCAGTTTCGAGTACTGATACTTATAAATTTACCACAATATTTTTTCTTCTCGCTTCCTCTAATTTAGCAAAAAACTTTATGAAAATCACAAAAACATTAGTAGGAGAATCAATGCATGGCTTTCGCCCTAACCGCAGTAACTATATAGAATTTTTTGCTTGAAGAAACATTTGTGTCTGTCCAGCTTTCCGTTGTTACATTGTCATCTTCAATGATCCAGTCATCCGGAAAGGCAGAATACGGATTGTCAGATGAGTATATTGCATAAAAACTACAATCCCAAACTTTATCCCAAGTAAGATTAATATTTCCGTCTGAAAAAGATACAATCACATATTCAGGCGGCAAAGGAGTTTCAGGAGCAAGATAAAGCGGGTTGGTCAAAGGATCTCCAATTATGCTCATACCGTAAAACCAGCAAAGCTCATCAAAATCATGCGTAGGGCCGACATAATCAATCCACCAATTTTTTAACGCCATGCCGATAGCTTTTTCATTAAACAAATGAGAATAAAAATAACTGAATCCCAGCATTGATCCTGTTTTCGTACTTCCAACCGAAGCAAGGGTTTTAGATCCGGAGTGATAAACATAAGCACCTCCGAGAAATCCATCCGATCCGGTATTTGTCCATCTTACCCCGCTACAGCAGAAAAGATTGTATGCTATTGCTTTAGGCGGAATATTATATATTTCATCATTATATATCTGCTCGTAGGTATTAGGATTTGAGCCGTACATTCGGTGCAATGTCCACGATGAGTGACACGAAAGTTGCACAAATTCATACACTTCGTTATTCAGACGGTTAATGTAGTCTGTTTTACCAAATGCGGGAAGATTATTCGGAGTCAGGGCCTGATAGTTAGAACCATAGAGATACTGTAAATCATGAAGAAAATAACTGTAAGTTTGCCAATCGTAATCGGTATAAGTTAAGCCTTTCTGTAAATTAAGTGAGGTTGTTCCTGTCCAAAAGTCATGATTTTTATCAAGATAATCCTTCATTCCCTGGACCTCTTGCATAAAATTCCCCATGTTTGCAGTTGAAATTCTTCCGACGAATATTTCTGGAGACACATTTCCGGTGTGAGAATTATACTTCCCGTTGCCGTTTGTATCAGTCCATGTTCCGTTAAGATCCATCAGAAACAGATCGCAGGGGAATTCCGCATAACCGTAGTAATCAAAATCATTTTGAATTTCAAACCATGCTGCCGGAAGATCGCCTATCAGAACAGTTCCGCTAAGAATACCCTCTTCGTACTCTGAGATAATGAGATTTTTCAGATTTTCGGCAGTTGCAGAAGAAGAAACCTGTTGTGATACTATCGTGCAGCCATAAACATTCTGTATATCGTTTATATACCTCAAAACATAAGATTCAACCTGTGCATAGAGAACTGATTCGGTTATAACAAAAATTTTTGAAATACTTGAAGATTTTCTTGTGTTGGGTGCAGGATAAAACACCCTCCTTTCCGAAAGAAACAGTGGCTCTGTGCTCCTTGAGCTTAAATAATCTTCGTAAGTGTCTTTAGGCGCATAATCTACGCTCTTACGAAAAATCTTTGCCAACTCGTTTCGGTCGTTTGAAAAGGCTGTGTGATAAAAACAAAACATAACTAAAAAAAGAAATGCAGCTGTTGAATATTTCATAATACCTCCTTGAAAAATCTTAATCCGAATATAGCAATATCATTTCACTTAGGCAAGAAAGTTTAGTGTTTTTTTTAGATTTATGAGAAAATTATCTTTTCCTGCCATTGCAACAAGATCATGTAAAGGTATTTTTGAAACGAAATGTTTGAAGACATACGAATACTTTTCATAACTACCGCGCTCAGGGTTTCCGACTATGCTCCATATCTCATCTTCGGTCAGCTTCAATTTTGACTGCGTGAACTGATCAGCGGCAAAGATCGCAAAACCTTCAAAGAACCATACCGGGCCCATCGCTTCCTCGTTGCCGTTTAAAATCCGGACATGCAGCCTGTGAGCTATTTCGTGCGTAAGAAGTTTTGCGTAGCTGTCAGGCTCGATCCCCTGAGGGTAAACTTCGGAATAGTATTCAGGCGAGACTGTTATAAGATTCCGTTCCTCCAAAGCTCCGCAGTAGCTGTCGGGCAGTTCAGTCTCAGGATCCATTCCGCACAATTTTAGAAGAGTTTTGTTGAATTCCTGTTTTTCGTCAAAGATCATGACCCTGTCGAAGAAACTTTCCTGCGCATAAGAGCTCCAGCCGTATTTTGCTGCAAAAGCGCGGACATTCTCAAGAGCTTTGGCTATATAACTTTCAAATTCGTTTCTGCGCGGTTCGAGAGCAGGGGAGAGGATCAGTTGGTAACCGGATAGTATTTTTGGGTTTATATTCATGTAAGACCCCCGCAAAATTACAGTTCAATCTAAAAACATATCAGGAAAAATGCAAGAGATATGTAAAAAGAGCCCCGTATTTTAACAAAAAACCGGGCTTTTGACCCGGTCTTTGTTCAGTAAGCGTACTTGTCGCGCCTTTTTATGCCTTTGCTGTGGCGTTTGACCTTGACTCCGGTCGTTCTTTCCTTCAAAGCGGCTTTTTCGAGCTGAAAATCC
>SLFX01000014.1 GCA_007124045.1 Candidatus Delongbacteria bacterium
CTGTACCCGACATCCGTCCAGAGAGCATTTAAAGACGCTTTAAGAAAAGCAAGGATCGTAAAATCGGCCTCGATCCATACTCTCAGGCACAGCTTTGCGACACATCTTATTGAAGCAGGTTATGATATAAGGTCAGTACAGGAACTTTTGGGGCATTCGGATATCAGCACGACTATGATCTATACTCATGTGGCACAGAAGAACAAACTGGGAATTAAAAGCCCGCTTGACACTTGATTGAGTTAATAGTTTTGTGGATTTAGCAATCATTTTTGTTTATATTTAAGCAACAGAACGAGCGGGTATTTATGAAGACTAAAAAGGCTATACTGGTTCTTAACGGAAAAGACTTCTGCGTTTTGGAGTTTCAGATTGCGCTTGATAAAGGGCCGGAAATTTTAATAGCGGTTGATGGCGGCATTCACCACCTTGAAAATCTTCCCGTACCGCCTCTCATTCATATCGGCGACATGGATTCTTCTGTCCCTGACTCAAAAGTGCCTGTAAAGGATACTGTAGTTTTCCCGGCGGATAAAGACAGTTCGGATTTTTTTCTTGCTCTTGATTTTCTGCATAAAAAAGGTGTTGATGAAGTTGTCGTTTTTGCTGCAACTGGAGGAAGGAGCGATCATTTTATTTCCAATTATGAAACTGCTGTTGATTTTGCATCTGGAGGCATGAAGATCGTTTTTTCGGGTCAGGATGAGGATATTTTCTTTCTCCCCTGCAATTCTCCTGATGGCTATGAGTTCGATTTCCCTGAAGGTTCGACGGTTTCTGTGTTCGCGGGAACGGATGAATGCGAGGGAGTGAGTCTTGAGGGCTTTAAATATCCCGTCAGAAATGAGGATCTGCATAGAAACTTTCCGCGCGGCCTTAGTAATGTTGTCATTTGTAAAAAACAGAAAATTGACTTTGAAAAAGGTGTGATTGTTGTTATTTTTAGCAGGAAAATCTAAAACCGGTATAATTGAGGCGGGATTTAATGAAATATCACATAAAATTATCGCGTGAAATGATCAAAACAGCAAAGATCGCGATCCTTCCCGGAGATCCGGGCAGAGTGGAAAAAACGGCAAAGGTTTTTAATCCGGATGCTGTTTTTCTGGCATCGAACAGGGAATATACTTCTTGGCTGACGGAAATCAGCAGCAATAAGATACTTGTATGCTCGACGGGCATAGGCGGGCCTTCATTGTCGATCGCAGTTGAGGAGCTTGCAGGCCTGGGAATTGAATACTTTATAAGAATAGGAACGACCGGAGCGATCCAGCCTTTTATTAAAATACCTTCGCTTATAATTACGACCGGAGCTGTAAGACTTGACGGTGCTTCAAAGCATTATGCTCCTGTTGAGTATCCTGCTGTGGCTGATTTTGACATTACTTCAGCCCTGATCCAAGGCGCCAAAACTACCGGAGTGCCATACTATAAAGGAATAACGGCTTCCTCGGATACATTCTATCCCGGTCAGGAAAGGTACGATACTTACTCTGAATATGTGATAAAAGACTTTCAGGGAAGTCTGGAGCAGTGGCAGAAACTCAATGTCCTCAATTTTGAAATGGAATCGGCGACCCTTTATACTGTAGCCTCGGCTTTCGGGTTAAAAGCAGGATGTATCGCATCAGTTATCGTTAACCGCACCAAAAATGAAACGCCCGATGATTCCGTACTGGCGGCGGCTGAGAAAGATCTTGCCGATGCCGTTAAGTCAGCGGTTGAACATATGATAAAAACAGAAGGAGGTAATGACTGATGAAAAACACCTATTTCGACCTTATTGAACAATCATATTATTTTCCCCAGGAGGGGTTCGATATTGACGAAGGTTATCTGACTTTTCACGGACTTTCGCTAAAATACCTGATCGAAAAATACGGAACGCCTTTGAGGATATTCTACCTTCCAAAGATCGGTGATCAGATAAAAAAATCCCGCAATCTTTTCAACAGAGCTATAAAGGCGAACGGATATTCGGGAAAATATCATTTCTGTTACTGCACAAAATGCTGTCACTATCACCATGTAATAGGAACGGCAATGAAACACAGAGTAAATCTTGAAACATCATCATCATTCGATATTGATCTGATAAAAAAACTCTATAAGAAGGGTGAGTTCGACAAAGAAGCTTTTATTGTTCATAACGGTTTTAAAACAGATGAATACCTGCAGAAAATATTTTCACTGCAGGATGAGGGATTTTCTAATTCTATCATAATACTTGACAGTTCTAAAGAGCTTGACAGAATAGAAAAAATGTCGAAAGGAAGAAAAAAGATCGTTGTGGGACTCAGAATGGCTATTGAGGAAGACCCCCAGTCCACCTATTATACCTCAAGGCTCGGGATAAGGCACTCTGAATTAGTCTCTTTCTACAACGAAAGAATATTGAAAAACCCTGCAGTTGAACTAAAAATGCTTCATTTTTTTGTAGATTCGGGAATAAAGGACAGTTTTTATTACTGGGGAGAATTCAAAAAAGCTTTGAATCTTTATACGAAATTGAAAAAACTCTGCCCCACCCTTGATTCTCTCAACCTGGGTGGCGGTTTCCCCGTCAGGAATCATCTGGGATTTGATTACGATTACAATCACATGGTAAGAGAGATCGTCCGTAACATAATGGAAACATGCGAAAATGACAAAGTGCCCGAACCCGACATTTTTACAGAATTCGGAAGGTTTACCGTTGCGGAAAGCGGCGCTATAATTTTTAAAGTTCTCGAACAGAAACAACAGAATGAATCAGAAAGATGGTATATTGTTGACAACAGCGTAATGAACACGATACCTGATGCCTGGTCTATGAACGAAAAATTCATTCTTCTGCCGATCAATAAATGGTTCAATGAATATACAAGAGTTAATATCGGCGGTATAAGCTGCGACCATTCGGATTATTACAACTCGGAAGATATGAATCAGCAGATACTTTTGCCGACATATAAAGACGATGACAAAGAACCTCTGTATATAGGCTTCTTTCACACAGGAGCATATCAGGATTCCATAAGCGGTTACGGCGGCATAAAACACTGCCTTATACCTGATCCCAAGCATGTGATAATAGACAGGGACAAAACAGGCAATTTTGTTGATTATATTTACAGAGATGAGCAGACAGTCGAAAATATGCTGACAATTCTGGGGTATGACTAATGAAAACTTTCGGCGGTATCGAAAAGAAATATGCTGACTTTAACGGGGCGGAAATTTTACTTCAGCCTGTTCCGTATGACGGAACAAGCAGTTGGGGAAAAGGTGCGGACAATGGATTTTGCGCTTTTCTGGAAGCATCGAGCAATATGGAACTATATGATATTGAAACCGACTCCGAAGTTTACAAAAAAGGCATACATATACTCGACCCAATAACAGAAAACCGATCACCCGAAAAAATGACCGATGCGGTTTATGGAAAAACAAAAGATCTCCTAGAAAGCGGAAAACTGCTTACATTTTTTGGAGGGGAGCATTCAATATCAATTGGTGTGATGAGAGCTTTTATCGACAAGTATCCCGATATTACGATACTGCAATTCGATGCTCACGCCGATCTCAGACCTGATTATCTCGGCTCGGCCTTCAATCATGCCTGTGCAGTTCACGAGGCATCAAAAAGAGCAAACCTTGTTCAGGTCGGAATACGAAGCATGGATATCTCAGAAAAAATTTTCATGGACACTGAAAAATGTTTCTTCGCGCATCAGATCCATTCCGACCCTGACTGGATGGAAAAAGCTCTGTCGAAGATATCGGATAAAGTGTACATAACCTTCGACCTTGATGCTCTTGATCCCTCTATCATGCCTTCGACAGGCACTCCGGAACCCGGAGGACTGCTTTGGGATGAAACTTTAAAATTTCTTGCAAGAATTTTTAAGGAAAGAACCGTTCTTGGTTTCGATATTGTTGAACTCGCACCTGTCGAGGGAGTCACCCACCCCGATTTCCTGACTGCAAAACTCTTTTATAAAATGCTATGCTATAAATTCAGCGGAGGAAAGAATGACTGAGAAGGGTCCCGTTTCGCAATTCATACTAAATAATTACAGGCATTTTAATGCGGCAAGCCTGGTTGATGCAGCTGTTTCTTATGAAGATCAGATAAACAGCGGCAAAAAAATGATGGTCACTCTTGCAGGAGCTATGAGTACGGCCGAACTTGGAATTTCGCTTGCTGAAATGATCAGGCAGGACAAAGTGCATATTATATCCTGCACAGGGGCGAATCTTGAGGAGGATGTCTTCAATCTTGTTGCGCATAAAAGTTATAAAAGAGTGCCCGAATACAGAGATCTCACACCTCAGGATGAACAGGATCTTCTCAATAATCATTTTAACAGGGTAACCGACACATGTATTCCCGAAGAGGAAGCTATGAGAAAGATCGAAGATCACCTCGTGAATCTGTGGCAGAAACTCTACAGAGAAGGTTTACGCATGTTCCCCTATGAATTTTTCTATGAGATACTTAGAAGCGGCGTACTGAAGAACGAATATGAAATAGATCCGAAAAATTCGTGGCTTCTTGCCGCCTGCGAAAAAAACATTCCGATAATTGTTCCCGGGTGGGAGGATTCAACCTGCGCGAATTTTTTTGCAGCACATACTATTGAAGGGCTTTTCGACCATACGATACTTAAAACAGGGATCGAATATATGGTTTTCTTAGCCGACTGGTACAGGAACAACTGCCAAAACGGTATCGGTTTTTTCCAGATCGGAGGAGGTATCGCAGGAGATTTTCCTATCTGTGTAGTCCCGATGCTGCATCAGGACCTTCAGCTTACAGATATACCCGTATGGTCATACTTCTGTCAGATAAGCGATTCGACTACAAGCTATGGATCTTATTCAGGTGCCGTGCCGAACGAAAAGATAACATGGGGAAAGCTAAAACCCGAAACACCAAAATTCATTATTGAGTCAGACGCAACGATAGTTGTACCTCTTATATTTGCTTATATACTCGGCCTGTAAAAGTAATTTCAATCTTGACATTTTAACAGGTTAGAGTTATATTTAGCACTCCGAAAAAAACGGAACCTGCTATGAGAATTAAAATAGACGGACTGAAAAACGGAAGTAACATTTTTCTTGTACCCGAAAATGATATAACCGGAACTGTTATTCACGATTATGTCATAAAAGACTCACAGGATCTGGAACTTGAAATACAGAAAAGCGGAAATTACATTCACATTATGGGTGAGGCACAGCTGGGCTTTAAATCCATATGTGACAGATGTGCAGAGGATTACGAAACTTCACAGATCATTAAAATAGACTATATGTTCCATATCGGCAAACTCGATGAGCTTTCTGATGAAATGGTAACCGTAGATCCTTCTGAGAATGAGGGTTATCTGGATCTTTTACCTTATTTTACCGAAGCTTTTATCTTAGCTCTTCCGGTCAGGCAGCTCTGTTCTGAGAATTGTAAGGGCATATGCCAGAATTGCGGAAAAAACCGTAACGAAGGTGACTGCGGATGCAATTTTGAAAAACAGTCCGATCCGAGATGGGAAACATTAGTAAAGATACTTAACAAAAACGGAGAAACTTGATGCCGGTACCAAAGAGGAAAACCTCGAAAGCAGTAGCAAGATCGAGGAAGAATCACTGGAAATTGGAAGCTAAAAGCATTTCCAAATGTCCAAACTGTTCGGCCCCCAAACTGTCTCACAGAGTATGTCCCACCTGCGGATATTACAAAGGCAAATCTGTGATCAGCGTAAAGGCCCACTAAGCAAAGTTAAGCCGCAGCTTTCAGGAATAGGATCAGCCTGCCAAAAATGTTGCGGCTTTTTTTATTTACGGAAGTCCTTATGAAAATAGCTCTTGATATTAACGGCGGTGATCATTCTCCCGCAGAGATACTGAAAGGTGCGCATGACTTCATTATTTCACACGATGATGTTAATCTCATTCTCTTTACTTCAGAAAAAATATCGCCCGATTATAAACACCTTACAGACAGCCCCCGTGTTTCAACATTTTTTTTTCCCGAAAGTATATTAATGACTGATACTCCGCATGCGGCAAAAAAAGATAAGCCTGTAAATACAATAACAGGTATGCTTGATTACCTCGCGAAAGGCGATGCGGATACGGCCTTTTCCTGCGGAAATTCGGGTGCGCTGATAATGTCTGCAATTGAAACAGTCGGTCTTAAAGAAAAGATAACAACCCCGGCGTTATTATCTTTTATCCCGGTTTTTAACAGAAGGCCTTTGGCTGTTTTCGATGTAGGCGCAATGGCAAACCATATCTTTGATGCAGATCATTATTTTCAGCACATTGAAGAAGCTGTGTACATATACAGATCACTTTTCGGGGTAAAAGAACCTTCAGTAAAAATTTTGAACATCGGATCTGAAGAATGGAAGGGTACCCACGGTCACAGAAAACTGTACCAGATGCTTAGCGAGAGCTCTTACCGGTTCTTAGGAAATATTGAAGGTGATAAAATCCTGAATTCCGATACTGACATATTAATCACAGGAGGTTTTTGCGGCAATATAGTTTTGAAAGTACTCGAATCATTTAACTTTTACGCAAAAGAAATATATAATAATATTGATTGTAAAACCCATAACAATTTATTACATTTTTTGTCGGAAGAGTTCAGCTACGAAACCGTTGGAGCGGCACTTCTTCTCGGTCTCAAGGGAAAAGTGGCTGTAGGGCACGGAAAATCAAATGCCCGTGCAGTAAAAGCAGGACTCGAAACATGTTTGAAATACTGTAAAATTTAAGCGCAGGTGGAAAAATGAATAAGAAACCGGTAATGAAGATAGTCGGAACAGGTCATTTCCTTCCCGATAATGTTCTCACGAACAAAGATCTTGAAAAAATTATGGATACGACCGACGAGTGGATAACACAGAGAGTCGGAATAAAGGAAAGAAGAGTTATCGGAGACGCCGATCTTTCTACTTCCGATATGGCAACAGCTGCAGGAAAAGCGGCAATGGAGGATGCCGGCATCTCACCTGAGGATATTGACTGCATCATAGTTGCGACAATAAGCCCGGATATGAACTTTCCCGCAACCGCTATATTTGTGCAGAAAAATCTCGGAGCTGTCAATGCGGCGGCTTTTGATATATCAGCGGCCTGCACAGGATGGATATATGCGATGACTGTTGCTGAAGGCTACATCGCTGCAGGAAAATTTAAAAACATTCTTGTTATAGGAGCCGAGTTTTTGACCTCGCTTGCGGATATTAATGACAGAGCTACCTATGTTCTTTTCGGAGATGCCTCGGGAGCTGTTGTAGTTCAGCCTGCTGACGGCGAGAACGGCATGATAGGTTCGTATATAAAAAGTAATGGGGATCTTGCTGAACTTCTCTGGTCTTACGGAGGCGGAACGAAAGTAAATAAAAAAGTTTCTGACCAGGAAATTTGCTTCGACAAGAACGGAAATGACAACAGGGCAAAAGTAAGAATGGAAGGCAACAGAGTTTATAAATACGCGGTCAGAGCAATGATCGAATCCGCTGAGAAAGCAATGGAGGACGCAGGAATTACCGAAGACGACCTTACTTTCCTGATCCCGCACCAGGCTAATTTGAGAATAATTGACGCTATAGCTGAAAGAGTAAAGATGCCGGATGAAAAAGTTATGAGAAATATCCAGTATGTCGGAAACACATCTTCCGCATCAATTCCCGTAGCTCTCGATCAGGCTATTAAACAGGGAAGAATAAAAAAAGGCGATGTAGTGCTCACTGCGGCTTTCGGCGGCGGTTTTACATGGGGCGGACTTGTAATAAAAATCTAAATTTTCGGAGTATTTTATGTCAAAAACAGCTTTCATTTTCCCCGGTCAGGCATCCCAGTTCGTCGGAATGGGTAAAGACCTGTACGATCATTCACCTGTCGCAAAAAAATATTACGATAAAGCCAATGAGATACTCGGCTTCGATATCAAAAAAGTCTCATTTGAAGGACCGATAGAAGAACTGAAGCAGACAAAAATTACCCAGCCGGCGATATTTGTTCTGTCCGTCATTGTTAACGAACTGCTACGGGAAAAAGGAATAATCCCTGTTATGACTGCAGGGCACAGCCTGGGCGAATATTCTGCTCTTGTTTGCGCAGGTGCAATGTCTTTTGAGGAGGCTTTAAAAGTGGTAGCTCTCAGAGGATCAGAAATGCAGAAGGCCGGCGAAAATAATCCGGGAACCATGGCCGCAGTCGTGGGACTTCCCGACGACGGGCTTATCTTCGAAGCCTGCAAAGAAGCTTCCGCGGCCGGTATCGTTCAGCCAGCTAACTTTAATTCTCCTGGACAGATCGTCATCTCCGGCTCGATTGACGGAGTGAAGAAAGGAATGGAGACCGCCAAAGCCAGAGGCGCGAAGATAGTTAAAGAGCTGGTAGTGAGCGGAGCTTTCCACTCTCCACTTATGCAGTCCGCAGTACAGCCTCTTGCAGAAAAACTTTCGGGCGTAGAATTTTCCGAACCGGCGATCTCTGTCGTTCCTAATGTGACAGCGAAACCGACTTCCGATAAGAACGAACTGAAAAAACTGCTCGTTGATCAGGTAATGTCTCCCGTGCTCTGGACTAAAACAATTCAGGCTATGATCGAACAGGGTGTCGATACTTTCATCGAAGCGGGACCGGGCAATGTGCTTCAGGGTCTTGGTAAAAGGATCTCGAAAGATGTCAGGTTCTTCGGCGTTCAGACCCTTGAGGAATTAAATAATTTAGCTTTGTAGGAGAAAAGATGCTTAAAGATAAGATAGCGATAATCACAGGATCGGCAAGGGGTATCGGAAGAGCTATAGCCGAAGAATACGCTTCTCATGGGGCCAAAGTAGTGATATCCGATATCATTCAGGATAAATCTGATGAGACGGCAAAAGAAATTAAAAAGAAATACAATGTTGAAACATTCGCGATCAAAGCCGATGTGTCTAAATACGATGAAGTCGAAAACCTTGTAAATAAAACGATCGAAGCTTTCGGCAGAATAGATATAATCGTGAACAACGCCGGTATAACAAGGGATAATCTTATAATGAGAATGTCCGAGCAGGAGTGGGATATGGTCATAGACATAAACCTGAAAGGCGTTTTCAACTGCACAAAAGCGGTGACAAGACCGATGATGAAGCAGAGATCAGGCAATATTATCAACATAACTTCGGTTGTCGGAGAAATGGGAAATGCCGGCCAGATCAACTACTCGGCCTCAAAAGCAGGCGTGATAGGCATGACGAAGACAAGCGCGAAAGAACTCGGCTCAAGGGGGATCAGGGTCAACGCGATAGCCCCGGGGTTCATAGTTTCCGAAATGACGGAAAAACTTTCCGATCAGGCTAAGGAAAGCCTTGTAAAGCTTATACCGTACGGAAGTTTGGGTCAGCCGAAAGATGTGGCGAACGCAGCAGTTTTTCTCGCTTCGGATATGGCATCATACATAACCGGCCAAATCGTTAATGTTGACGGCGGCATGGTGATGCAGGGGTAGTATTAAACCTGATCCTATCTTGTGATCGCAAAGACCGCAGCTATGATACAGTAAACTGCGAAATAATACATGCTGGATTTTTTTATCATCCAGATCAGAAGTTTTAGAGCGAAATATCCTGTTACGGCAGAAACTACAAACCCGATGAGCATGTAATTCTCATATTTTATCCCTTCCTCCACAGCATCTTTGAATTTCAATAAAAACGCACCTGATATGGCCGGAAGTGAAAGCAGAAATGAATACTTTGCCGCCGTCTCTTTCTCAACTCCGAGAAGTTTTCCAGTTGAAATTGTCGAACCTGACCTTGAAATACCGGGTATTATCGCCAACCCCTGAACGATACCTATTATAAAAGAGTCCGCAACAGACATTGAATCTATCTTTTTGAATGCCTTCTTTTTAAGCTCGAACATTATAAGGAAAGCTGATGTTGCGAGAAGAGCGATCCCCACATAAAGAAGATTGTCTGCAAGACCTTCGAACCAGTCTTTGAAGACTATGCCTATTATAGCTGTCGGGATGCTGCCGAGAAATATCAGAGAAAAGAGCTTTGAGTCCGCGCTTGTAAAGAATGACTCCTTTATACCTTTTTTTGCCATCAGGCTCTTTAACCCGAAAATGGCTCCTTTTATCATTTCAATAATGCTGTTCCTGTAAAAGAAAATTACGGCAAGAAGTGTTCCGACATGGAGTATGACATCGAAAAAAAGGTTCGAATCGGATTCGAAACCAAACACTTTGTGAAGAATGGCCAGGTGACCGGAAGACGAAACAGGTATGAATTCAGTCAGTCCCTGAATTATTCCTGCTATTATTGCGTGAAGATTATGACTCATAATACCTCCTTTCTTATGTGCACCCGGCCGGGTTCGAACCGGCAACCGCAGGATCCGGAGTCCTGTATTCTATCCAATTGAACTACGGGTGCAGCGCTCATTAATTTATCCTATCTGCTCATAAATTTCATTATTTTTTTTGTGACCCCGGCTG
The DNA here is from genome assembly GCA_007124045.1 of Candidatus Delongbacteria bacterium. Lineage (GTDB taxonomy): Bacteria > UBA4055 > UBA4055 > UBA4055 > UBA4055 > SLFX01. Next base: position 10,490 of record SLFX01000014.1, read on the forward strand.
TGCTCAGACCGTATTTTTCCATTACCGTCTCTCCCGGCGCTGATGAGCCGAAAGTGTCTATTCCGATATTAAGTCCGTCTCCAGCTGTGTATTTTGACCATCCGAAAGTCGAACCTGCTTCGATCGAAACTTTCTTTATGCCGACCGGCAGAATTTTAGATTTATATTTTTCATCCTGTTCATCAAAAATCTCAAAGGAAGGCATGCTGACTACCCGCACCTGTACTTTTTTCTTCTTCAGTTCTTCCTGAACATTCAGAGCAAGATTGACCTCTGATCCTGTGGCGATAAGGATCAGATCGGGTGATTTAGCATCCGACACTACATAAGCTCCCTTATTCAGGCCGGAAGCGGAAGAGTATTTATTTCTGTCGAGAGTCTCTATATTCTGCCTTGAAAGAACGAGAACAAAAGGTGAATCTTTTTCTTTGAGCATATATCTCCATGCCTCTGCGACCTCGTTAGCATCTCCCGGTCTGATCACTTTCAGGTTCGGTATCAGCCTTACCGACATCAGCTGTTCTACAGGCTGATGGGTCGGGCCGTCTTCGCCGACTGCCACGGAATCATGGGTGAAAATAAAGATAGGATTGATGCCCATAAGAGCCGCAAGCCTAATAGAAGGCCTCATGTAGTCAACGAAAGAAAAGAATGTACTCGTCGTAGGCCTCAATCCCCCGTGGCAGGAGATCCCGTTCGCAATAGCCGCCATCGCGTGTTCCCGTACGCCGATCCTGATATTTCTTCCGTTCTGCACAGTTGCGTCAAAATATCCGGCCCCTTTTATGAAAGCTTTTGTCGAGCAGCTCAGGTCGGCGTCTATGGTCACAAGCCATTCCAGTCCGGTGCCGGCATTAGTCAGTGCGGTATGGTTTGAAACTCTTGTCGCGAGTTTTTCCCCTGCTTTGAATGTTGGCAATAGCGAATCAATATAGGTCGGCAGAGACAGGTCTAAATGAGCTTCGAACTCTTTGTACTTTTTCGGATATTTCTTCTTATAAGCTTTGCGGGTATTATCCCATTCAGCCCAGTCCGAACGGGCACTATCCGCAAGTTTCGCAAAATGATCTTTGGCCTTTTTACTTACAAAGAATTTCTTTTCAGGGTCCATTCCGAGATTTTTCTTTAGAAGTTCAGTCTCATTCGCGCCGAGCGGAGCTCCATGAGCTTTCTCTGTTCCGCTTTTATTCGGAGAACCGTAACCTATCGTCGTTTTTACTATAATGAGAGAAGGTTTATCTGAGGTCGTTTTTGCCTTAGTGATCGCTTTTGATATTGCAGAAAGGTCATTATCGCCGTCAGTTACCGTTATAACATGCCATCCGTAGCTCTCGTATCTTTTTTTGACATCTTCGGTAAAAGTCAGCGAAGTGGGTCCGTCCAGAGAAATGTCGTTTGAGTCATAGAGCATGATCAGTTTTCCCAGCTTCAAATAACCTGCAACAGCCGCTGCTTCAGCACTAATGCCTTCCATAAGACATCCGTCGCCAACAAAGCAGTAAGTATGGTGATCTATCAGCTTAATATCATTTGTATTAAATTTGTTCGCTAAAACAACCTCTGCTATCGCCATGCCGACAGCATTCGCCGCTCCCTGTCCGAGCGGTCCTGTGGTGGTTTCGACTCCCGGAGTGTGCATAAATTCAGGGTGACCGGGTGTCCTGCTGCCCCACTGCCTGAAATTTTTCAAGTCGTCCATAGAAACCCCGTATCCGAAAAGGTGCAGCAGACTGTAGAGAAGCGCGCTTCCGTGGCCGGCAGACATTACGAACCTGTCTCTATTCTCCCATTCAGGTTTTTCAGGATTAAATTTCAGATGTTTAGAGAAAAGAGAATAAGTCATTGGAGCTGCTCCGAGAGGTAGTCCCGGATGACCCGAATTGGCTTTCTCTATTGCGTCAACGCTGAGCGCTCTGATCGTGTTTACTGCTTCTAGTTCGACCGGTTTCATTTTATATCCCTTACATTATTTTTCAGACATCAAATATATGAAATTATAACCGTTTTGTTAAGAACTATTTTAAATAAAAAAAGCCCCGTAAAAACAGAGCTTTGTGGAGAATATCGGACTTGAACCGATGACCCTCAGACTGCCAGCCTGATGCTCTAGCCAACTGAGCTAATCCCCCGTAAATAAAAAATGCCGGCGACGCCCTACTCTCCCATGCCATAACGGCACAGTACCATCGGCGAAGGCAAGCTTAACTTCTCTGTTCGGAATGGGAAGAGGTGTACCCTTGTCTCCAAAATCA
>SLFX01000172.1 GCA_007124045.1 Candidatus Delongbacteria bacterium
CGGTTGATTTTTAAGAAAGGGAAGAAAATGTGCGGAGTAGTAGGTATATTCAATTCTGATGACGCGGCATTCGATGCAATGCTGGGTCTTTTCGCCATACAGAACAGGGGACAGGAGAGCTGCGGACTTGCGGTGAGTAATGGAAAGCAGATAAAGCAGATAAGAGGAATCGGACTGGTCAAGGATAACCTTACCGAGTCTGTTTTAAAAGAATTTCCCGGCAGAATAGCAGTCGGTCATGTCCGGTATCCGACGAGGGGAACGAGCGATGTGAATAATTCGCAGCCTCATGTGATAGAGACTCTCGAAGGTACGATCTACGCACTCGCGAGTAACGGCGATATCACTAACTACAAATCAATAACAGAGGATCTTCAGGATCAGGGAGTGAATTTTAACAGCGGCAACGACGGCGAGCTTATTTTAAGATATATTGTATGGCATCATATAGTGAAAAACATTCAGGTCATCGAATGTATAAAAATGGTAATGAAAAATTTCAAAGGTGCATTCTCAACAGTTCTGATAGGCAGGAACGAGCTTTGGGCATTCAGAGATCCGTACGGCGTCAGGCCGTTCTCGTTCGGAAAAACTGAAACAGGATACGCTTTCGCCTCTGAATCCAAAGGACTGGATATTCTCAGAGCCGAAAATATCGAAGAGGTTGTACCTGGTGAGATAATACATGTTTACGGCGACAATCAGATAGAAAGATTCAGCTTCGGTGACCCGGAACTAAGATGCGGCAGAAAAGGCCACGCGCACTGCGTATTCGAGCCGGTCTATTTTTCCATGCCCGACAGCAGGCAGTTTGGCGTATGCGTTTACGAGGCGAGAAAAAAAATGGGTCAGGCTCTGGCGGCTTACGATAAAGATCTGGAAATAGATGTTGTTGTGGCGGTCCCGGACTCGTCGAACATACAGGCTCTCGGCTATGCACAGGCAAGAAATATACCTTTTGAGATGGCACTTATCCGTAATCATTATGTAGGAAGAACATTTATTAAGCCGGATCAGAGAGGCAGAGACGAAAGCGTCAGACAGAAATTCAACCCTGTTATTTCCAGACTTGAGGGTAAAAAGGTGATTCTTGTTGATGATTCGATCGTCAGGGGAACCACCATGAGAAAGATAGCGGGCATGCTCTGGAATGCCGGTGTTAAGGAAATCCATCTCAGGATAGCTTCGCCGCCTGTCCGTTTTCCGTGTTTCTACGGCCTGGATACGAACACGAAAGACGAGCTTCTGGCGAACAGAATGGAATTTCCCGAGATGCCGGAATTTCTTAGAGTGACCTCATTAAAATATCTTGATCAGGAAGATCTGTCCGAATGCGTTGATAATAATAACGATAATTTCTGTTTCGCCTGCTTTGACGGCAATTATCCCATCGAACTGGTGGATGTGGGTTTTTAATTGAAAAAAATGAGTTTTAAAATTGCAGCTATATTGATATTGTCTGTTCTCAGCATGGTTTCGGGATCAAATTTTTTTTCATATTTTGAAGAATACACTTCAGCACTTTACACAGAAAAAGAATTCGTACATAGTCAATACGCGGTATCGAACGGATGGGACAGAATTTGCGGGGTTTATTCAGGTCTGCATGAATACAGGATGAAAGCTGAAACCGACACTAAAAGACTTTCTGAAGATATTGAAAAACTTATAAAAAGTCTTAACAAAAACAGTATTGTGCGCTTAACGCCCTATGAAAAGGATTTTTTGACAGCTTCTCTGTATGGTTCTCTCGCATATTTAAAATCTGAAAGCCCGTCTCTCTCAATGCTCAGAGATCTGCGCAGGGCACTTGGTCTTTTCAACAGACTGGAAAACCTGTATGATATAGCCGATTCTTCATTTGGTACAGCATTATCAGAAATTGCACTTTCGGTATATTTCGAGAACAGTTTCTGGGTAAATAGAGTTGTTAGAAAGCGTGGTAATATATTAAAAGGTATTCAGGAACTTGACAATATAGTTATGAGAGGGGGATTCGCTAAAACGGAAGCAGCCCTGTTTTTAACAGAGTATTATTCGCTTATTCTCAATGACGGTAATTCTTCAAAAATATACTCGGAAATACTTTATAAACGATACCCCGGTTCCAGATATTTTGCATTTCTTTATGCAAAAGACCTTTATCATTCAGGAAATATTAGGGAAGCTCTAAGGCTTTTCAGAATGATAAACGGTTCGCTCGGAGAAAGGTTTTATCCGTTTGACTATGAGTCGCTGATATATGAGATCAAATGTCTTTACATTACCGGTGATAACGATTCTGCTGCCATTGTTCTGGAATACACAGAGAATATTCATGACGGCTATATGATATCACAATTGAGGAACGAATGGAGATATTCTGTACCAATAAGACAGGATGTTATTTTCGGAATTCATCACCGGTTCGCAAAAATGTCCGAAAGAATGAGTGAGGATGAGATTTTCCGAACAGCCGAGGTGTTGTTCGATCACGGTTTATTCAGGGAGGTTCTTATGCTGATCTCTGGTCGAAGCTCAGACATGAAGCTTCTTTATATAGAATTAAGATCGAATGTTAATCTGGGTAATTGGGAAGAGTCAAAACACTTGATGAGCAAATTAGAAAAATCAAAAAACATCTCCACACATTTCGAAAAAGGCAGACTGGATCTGATCAAAAATATAATTGATAATAATATCAGGGTCCGCAGCCGATAGAATACGAAAGACAGGTTTTTCATCATGAAAATCGTAATTTCCATACATGACCAGAATCTGACCTTCACAGACGGGGATACAAAACTGGTCTATCCTGTGTCAACTTCGAAATTCGGTGAAGGATTTGAGGAAGGCAGCGGCAAAACTCCGACAGGTATGTTTTCCGTGTGCGAAAAGATCGGTGCAAATGCTGAGAGCGGAATGATATTTATCAGCCGAAAACCGACGGGAAAAACCGCGGATATCGGAAAATCTGAAAAAGATGTGATAACCTCCAGAATAATCAGACTCGAAGGTATGGACAAGTCAAATTCAAATACATTTAAAAGGTATATTTACATACATGGAACATCCGATGAGGAAAATATCGGGAAGAAGGCTTCATTTGGATGCGTAAGGATGAAAAACGACGATATTATCGAACTTTTCTCTCGTGTTGAAAAAAGCTGCAGCGTTTATATAAACTAGATATATAAAGCAGCAGGTTCAAAATTATTTGCTATTACAACAGCGGTCATATAGGCTATCTTCTCTTTCGTAAACCCGAAAAGATTTTTCCCGATTTCATTTAGAAAGCTGATTTCCTCTTTCCTTATATCGTTATCCGACACAGCTATGCTTATAAGATAACTGAACATCATATCGGCTTCCTGCTCAATAGAAGCCTTATTCTTACGCGGATCCAGAAGATTTTCTACCGAATCGTTGAACACGGCGTTTATGTCCTCGTTTTTTATCATGCTGTCAAG
>SLFX01000178.1 GCA_007124045.1 Candidatus Delongbacteria bacterium
CCAAAAAGACTCTGATAATTTGCAGATCTATTAATATGAAGATCTGTAATTTTATGATGATCTCCATCGTAACTACCGGTAAAATAAGGAGAACTTGTTCTTACCGGCACCCATCCTGCCCCGCTGTTCCAGGTCGAAGTCGGTGAAGCATCTATATCAGAGATCTGAATAAAATGTGAACTCAGATAGTTTCTTACATTATCGAGATGATCTAAAGTCTCTACCTGATAGGGATGCTCTTCAGTGCCGAATCCGCCTGCAAAACCTGAATAAGGATTGTGAGTAAATCCCTGCCAGCTCAGGAACGGAAATCCGTTATTAGCCAAAGGGTTTATGCCCCAGATATCTTCACTTCCGTTTGCTGTTTCACCCTGAAAATCCCATCCGTCATTCAGGAAGTTTTCCCAGCTCATCATTTGAATAGTTGTTAGTCCTGTTGCGGTGCCGACTGTTGATGTCTGACCGGAAGTTTCAGTGTTCCAGAAATTTCCTGTCATAGTTCCTGAGTTATTGCCGGTAAATCCTCTGTTCGTCGGATCATCTACTCCTTCGTATTGGACCGAAGCTGTAGAATATGAATTTGATATAGCCCCCCAGTTCCCTCCTGTAAATCCTGCAATATATGTGCTGGACTGACCTGATGCTCTGGTCACTGATCCGTTTGCATAACAGTTTCTGATTATAGAAGCCGTAGAAACCCTTCCTACTAATCCTCCGACATCCGCAGTTCCTTCAATAATTCCATTTGAGAAACAGTTTTCCATCAATGCACTCACAGTTCGCCCGGAAATGTTACCTACATATTGCCTTCCGGTTATGTTACTTCCGCTTACTCCAAGGTTTCTTATTGTAGCGTTATCAGCCCTTCCAAAAAGACCGACATTATCAGTATTTGGTCTCAATATATGAATACCTGAAATAATATGGCTGCTGCCATTATATTTCCCGGTAAAAGGAGTACTTTGAGTTCCTATAGGTACCCATCCTGCCCCGCTGTTCCAGGTCGAAGTCGGTGAAGCGTCAATGTCGGCTATCTGGATAAAATGAGCACTCAAATGATTTCTTACATTATCAAGTTGGTCCAGTGTCTCGACCTGAAACGGATTATTCTCTGTACCGATTCCACCCGCAAATCCCGCGAAAGGATTATGATCATAACCCTGCCAGCTCAAGAACGGAAATCCGTTATTTTCAAAAAGATTCAATCCCCAGACATCGTCGGTACCGTTTGCGGTTTCACCCTGAAAATCCCATCCTACAGCAGTGAAAATATTCATGTCCCTCATCTGCTCGCTTGTGATACCGGTCGCATTACCGGCTGATGTTGTCTGACCTGAAGTTTCGGTATTCCAGAAACTGCTAGACATAGAACCGCCGGATTGAGCTCCAAGAAAACCTTTATTGGTCGGACTTGTTCCAGTTTCATATACAACCTGACCTAAAGAATAACAATTGTTTATATCGCCTCTGTAAAGTCTTCCACAAAAACCACCGAAATTCGTGGTCTCGGAGTTGCCGTCAAGTCTGACAACCAAAACATCAGAATAACAATTATTTACAGAACTTCCTGTGGCCTGAGAATAACCCATGAACCCGCCAACTCTGATTCCGCTTGAAGAAACCTGACCTCTTGCGTAACTTCCGATGACAGCTCCCCGACTCGTTCCGACAAATGCGCCTGTATCATTTCCGCCTGTAATATCTACATTCTCAAGACCTATATCTTTAATTTCACTTCCTGCATTTGTTAATCCGAAAAGCCCGACAGATGAAGTGCCGGGTCTATATACATAAAGATTAGAGATAGTATGACCGTCGCCGTTATATTTACCTGCAAATGAAGTGATCGGCACCCATCCGGCCCCGCTGTTCCATGTCGAAGTCAGTGAAGCATCTATATTGGCGATCTGAATAAAGTGTGCGCTCAGATAGTTTCTTACATTATTGAGCTGATCTAAGGTCTCGACCTGATATGGATGAGTTTCTGTGCCAAATCCGCCTGCAAAACCGGAATAAGGATTGTGAGTAAATGCCTGCCAGCTCAGGAACGGAAATCCGTTATTAGCCAGAGGATTTATGCCCCAGATATCTTCAGTACCGTTTGTTGTTTCACCCTGAAAATCCCATCCTGCGCTAAGGAAATTCTCCCAGCTCATCATTTGAATAGTTGTCAAACCTGTTGCGGTGCAGGCTGTTGAAGACTGACCTGAAGTCTCAATGTTCCAGAAGTTGCCTGCCATAGTGCCTGCACTGCCGGAAAATCCTCTGTCAGTCGGGTCAGCTGTTCCTTCATAATGAACAGAAGCTGTTGAATAGGAATTTCTTATTATGCCCCAGTTACCGCCTGTAAAACCGGCAATAAAAGAAGTTGACCTACCTGTTACTGAACCGTTGGCATAACAGTTTTCTATTGTTGAATTTGTTGAAACAGCCCCTATTAATACACCGGCATAACTATTTCCTTGAATAATACCACTTGCAAAACAATTTTTTACAATAGTGTTACTGGTCAACCCAACAATGTTGCCTACATAAGTTTGTCCAACTATATTGCTGCCTGTCATACCGAGATCCTTTATAGTCGCTCCTTCTGTCCTTCCAAACAGACCCTGATAATTTGTAGATGGCCTGTTTATGAAAAGACCGCTGATGGTATGTCCGTTTCCGTTATAAACACCGGTAAAATTGTCTGAAAACGATGTTCCTATCGGCACCCATCCCGCTCCGCTGTTCCATGTTGAAGTAGCGGATGCGTCGATATTCGCGATCTGAATAAAATGTGCGGTCAGATAGTTTCTGACATTGTTCAGCTGGTCGAGAGTCTCGATCTGATAAGGATTACCTTCTGTACCCGCACCTCCCGCAAACTGGTTGCCTATATCGTTTATCGTATATACCGTTGCATCGTTCATTGTAAAAGATGAAGTTCTGGGATCGGTTCCTGTATTAAAAGTTGCGCCTGTCACCTCCATCCAGCCGACAGTTTTTGGTTCTTGATAAATATTGGCATCATCACCTTGTTCTTCATCCGGACCAAAATCTATCAGTTCATCAAACCTTGCATTGGCTGTAGTTATCCCTGCCGGTCTTGCAAGACTTATATTTCTTCTCATGTCCCCGATCTCTGTTTCAGAGTTACTTTTTGATGTTGCCTGCTGCCACACCTTCACATTGGACAGGTTATTCCCGTTATCATTGGTTGACAGCCAGCTTGCAGTCACATTTCTTGTTCCTGAAAATGCCACTGAAGTCTCAACTTCCCATTTTCTCTGGATACCCTGCGAACCGAAGATAGTCTCCTGGGTTCCGGCTCCTGTATGACGGTTAACGGTAACAGTTCCGAGATTGGATCCTGTATTGTTTATTGTAAATCCGATACCGCCGAAGTGTCCCGTTCCGGCGGATGATGATGTTCCTATATTTCTGGCCGACCTGACTCTTCCGACAA
>SLFX01000124.1 GCA_007124045.1 Candidatus Delongbacteria bacterium
CTGCCTGCGGATTGCTTCTGCTTCTTTTAAAAGCGGCATCGTTCCTCTCTTTTGCAAGGTCGATCTCTCTCTGTTCGAATACAGGTTCGTTGATTATGGAGAATATCTTTTTTGCAAGTTCTGGGTAATCATCTTTTATGCAGACGAAGCTTAAGTAAATACCGGTGTTATTTATATATGCGTTCAGCCTGACTGCATGATCCTCGAGCCATGACGAAAGGTCCATAGAGCTGTAAGTTTTCGTTCCTCCCGAGAACATCAGATCGATGAGGAACTGTAATGATCCGGCGTTTTCAAGAGTTTCGAGATCTGATGAAACCGGTATAAAAATCTGTCCCCTGATAACAGGATCTGCCGTGTTCTGCCTGTGAAGAAGCGTCAGTCCTCTGGCAACACCGATCTTTTCTATCTCTGTTCTGACGATCTCTGTTTCAGGTTCTTCGATTATCTGCTTCTGACCTTCAGGAACTCCGTAAAAAATCACTCTGTTGTCCGGCACGAAATACTTGCGGATAGCGGCAGTAACTCTTTCCGGCGTAAGTTTTTCGTACTGTTCCATTTTTATGTCAAAAATGTCCGGAACGCCGTAAAGCATCATGTTCCATCCGATGCTCTGAGCTTCGCTGTCGGCGGCGGGTGTGCGAAGTATTCTGTTCGCTTTCTGCCTGTTTATTACATCATTGATCTGTTTCTGGGTAACACCTTTGTTTGAGACTCCGGCAATGATTTCATCGATACGCGATAGAACATCATCAAGATTTTCAGCAGTCCTGGTCTCATAAACAATCTGTATCATAGGTTCGGGGAACATTCCGCCCTCGTTGAAATAGCCGTAAACCCAGTTGACGGATTTCTCTTCTTCCACAAGTGTGTATTGAACGGGAGAGTTCCTTTTTTCAAAGAGAATGCTTGCAGCCATATCAATCGCGGCGAAATCCTCCTGATTAGATTTAGGTATGAGTTTAGTTATTATTGCCCTCGGCTGACGGACATCAAACTCTTCAACATATTTAATATTTCCCGGTCTTATTCTCTCTTCAGGCTGATAAACAGGAACAAGCACACCTCTTTTATAATCTTTAAAGGTTTCCTCGACCTTTTCTATCATTTCTTCAGGTTCGATATCGCCAACAACAACGAAAACCATATTGTTGGGCATGTATCTGCGGTTGTAATAATCTATCATTTCTTCACGCGTGGTGGTCCTGAAAAGTTCGATGTCGCCGATTATCTCATTTCTGACATTAGATGTGAGAAATGTTGTAGCTCTCATTCTGTTATGAAGTTTCGGCATCGGGGCTGCCACCCTGTAAACGAACTCCTTGACAATAACATCCATTTCTCTTTCAAGTTCCGCCTCGTCGAAAGCGCAGTTCATTATGTTGTCAGCCAGCATATACAGGCAGTCGTCGGCGTATTGCTTATCCGCCTGAAGATAATAAACTGTGGCACCGAAAGTAGTGTAGGCGTTTGAAATTCCCCCTATCTCTTTTCTTCTTTCCTGATGCCATTCTTCAGAATAGTTAGTTGTCGATCCGCCGGATACAATGTGCTCCAGATAATGGGACAGTCCTTTTCCTGTATATTCCTCCTCATGTATTGATCCTGTTTTTACAAATGCGTAAAAACCGACAGAAGTGTTGCTGGTATTTCTTTTTACAACTACTTCCATTCCGTTGTCGAGCGTTCTGGTAATAATATCCGACGCGGACAGTGACAGGACGAGAGACAGCATGATTATCAGTGTTTTTTTCATTGGAACCTTCCATTTTTTTAATAACATTTCCGGCAAATACGACCGGCAGGGCTTAATATACTGTCTTTTTTAGTGTTTTCAAAGTAAAAAAATCATAAAACGGCACTAATATAATTGACTTTTTCTTCTTGATAATACCGTCAGATTTGCATATATTCACTGCCTTAAATGAATCGCGGGCAAAATTTAGACGGGGATCATGATGAAAATGAAAGGAAAAATAATACTGCTGACAGTTTTATGCTTTGCGGTGTATCTGTTTGCATCGGAAAACTATTATGTAAGGCAGATAATAATTGCCGATATGCAGGAAAGAGATGTTCTGGATACTGCATATCAGGAGACTTATATAGGCGGGGATATTCTTATTATATCCGACGGTATAACCAAAACATTTATTGATGATCATTCATATACTTTCTATAACTACGCCGACAGCACTTATTTTGAAAGACAGTTCAGAGACCTTGATGAAATTTCAGCTTTTTCAGATTCGCAACTGAAAAATTTCAGGATCGAAAATTCGGGAGAAAAGGCAAAAGTGGGTAAGTGGGAGACAGAAATTTACAATGCTGACGCTATCATTATGGGGATGGACATGGAAATGGATATGTATGTTGCAAAAAAGACAGGCTATCCTACAGATCTTTTGCTTAGAATGCAGGATAAAATGCACAGCGGATCAGCAAATATTACGGGAATGATCGAGAAAATTAAATCCACAGGCGGAATAGTCGTAAAAGAAGTGGCCCGTATCGGCGGGACGGTGGTTTCAGAAAAGCAGATAGTGGAGATCAAAGCTATAAACAGGATAGATGATCAGATAAAAAAAAGACCGGAAAACTTCACCAAGATCGGTCAGTAGCAGAGGTATATAATGTTTAAAGAAGTTGACACTAAAGTTAATTTTTCCCTGAAAGAATCCGAAGTTTTAAAATTCTGGAAGGAAAACGATATATTCAAAAAATCAATGGACCAGAGAAAAGGCAGCCGCGAATATGTTTTTTACGACGGGCCGCCTTTCGCTACGGGGCTTCCGCATTATGGACATCTTGTAGGTGGAACCCTTAAGGATGTGATACCGAGATACTGGACTATGAAGGGAAAGTTTGTTTCCAGAAGATTCGGATGGGACTGTCACGGACTTCCTGTAGAGTATGAGGTTGAAAAAGAACTTAAGTTCGAATCGAAAAAAGACATTGAAGCTTTCGGTATAGATAAGTTCAACGAGGCCTGCAGAGGGATCGTTTTAAAATATGTTGACGAGTGGGAAAAGATTATCGGCAGGACAGGCAGGTGGGTCGATTTTGTGAATGACTACAAGACGATGGAACTCGAATACATGGAATCCGTCTGGTGGGTTTTTAAAACTATCTGGGACAGAGGTCTGATAAAAAAAGGTTACAGAGTCAATCCGTACTGTCCGAGATGCTCGACTCCGCTGTCAAAGCACGAGATGAGTCTTGAGTACAAGGATGTTCAGGACCCTTCAGTAACCGTTGTTTTTAAGGTCAAAGGAGAGGACAATCTATACCTTACGGCATGGACAACAACTCCATGGACTTTACCGTCGAACGCAGCTCTTGCTGTCAATAATAATGTTGATTATGTTTATGTTGAAGATCTTTCTTCAGGTAAAATAATGCTGATGGCCGAGGTCAGAGTTCCCCACTACTTCAAAGAAGGTGATTTCAGGATCGTGAAAAAGGTAAAAGGTTTTGATCTTGTAGGCATGAAATACGAACCTCTTTTTGATTTTTACAAAGATATCAATAATTCCGTACATACCGTGATCGAAGCTGATTATGTTTCAACTGAAGACGGTACCGGGATAGTACATCAGGCTCCAGCTTTCGGTCAGGAGGATTTTGAAGCCGGTAAGCCTTTCAATATTCCTGTACTTAATCCTGTAGATGATATGGGCAGATTCAATTCTGAAGTGCCTGACTATGAAGGGCAGTACATAAAAGATGCGGACAAGCATATAATCAAAGACCTGAAAACTGCAGGCAAGATGATCAGGCACGATACAGTTCAGCACAGTTATCCGCACTGCTGGAGATGCTACACTCCTCTTCTCCAAAAGGCGAGCGACAGCTGGTTTGTTGATGTAGAGCCAATAAAGAAGGATATGATAGAGAACAACAAACAAATCAACTGGGTGCCGGAGAATATAAAGTTCGGAAGATTCGGGAATATGCTTGAGCAAATGCCGGAATGGCATATATCGAGAAACAGATACTGGGGAGCGCCGCTTCCTGTATGGATCTGCGAAAGCTGTAACGAAACCGAGTGCATCGGATCAGTCGAAGAGCTGAAAAGCAGAACAGGTTTGACTGAGATAACTGATATTCATAAGCATTTTGTTGATAAAATGACGATGAAATGTTCGTGCGGTGGTGAGATGAGAAGAATCCCCGAGGTTCTTGACTGCTGGTTCGAGTCGGCATCTATGCCCTACGCCCAGAATCACTATCCTTTTGAGAATAAGGAAAGGTTCGAAAATAATTTTCCGTGCGACTTTATTGCCGAGGGCATCGATCAGACAAGAGGCTGGTTCAACAGGCTTCTTGTTCTTTCGACAGCGGTTTTCAACAAACCGGCCTATCTGAATGTGATCGTGAACGGAACGGTCCTCGCCGAGGACGGAAGCAAAATGTCGAAGTCCAAGAAAAATTATCCTCCGGTAACTGATATTCTGGATAAATACGGCGCTGATGCCATGAGGATGTATCTTATCAACTCTCCTGCGGTCAGAGCGGAAAATCTAAGGTTCTCCGAAGCGGGCATACTGGATGTAATAAAAAAAGTCATGCTGCCACTGTGGAACAGCTACAGCTTTCTGGTAACTTACGCAAAGATAGACAACTGGCGTCCTGAAGCTGAATATATTAAACCCGAAGATCTGACAAACGACCTTGACAGATGGATAATGTCATATATGCAGAGCCTCACAAAAGAAGTCAATGAGCAAATGTCGGCATATAAACTGTATAATGTGCTTCCTGCAATGGTCGGTTTCATTGATAATCTGACCAACTGGTACATAAGAAGATCAAGAAGAAGGTTCTGGAAAAGCGAGAACGATCAGGACAAGAAACACGCCTATGAAACTCTTTATGAAGTACTTTCCACACTCACGAAATTGATAGCCCCCGTTATGCCATTTATAGCAGAAGAGCTTTACCAGAATCTCGAACTGAGCGTTTTTCCGGACGCAGCACCATCCGTCCATTTGAGGGATTATCCCGAAGTTGACGAAAGATTCATAGACAGGGATCTTGAGGAAAAAATGTCTTTCGTGGAGACTGCCGTAAAGTTAGGAAGGGTACTGAGAAATGAAAAGAACATTAAGATAAGGCAGCCTTTATCATCTTTTACTGTGGTGGCTAACAGCGAGATAACCCAGAATGCTGTTAAGGAATACAGCGATCTGATAAAAGACGAGCTGAATGTAAAGGAAGTGATTTTTATTGCAGATGAGGAAGAGCTGGCAAAAGTCACCGCAAAGCCGAATTTCAGGTTGTTGGGGAAAAAATACGGTTCTAAAGTTAAACAGATCGCTGCAGGTATATCAGGTTTAGGACTGCAAGATATCAGAAATTTGGAAATCGGGGGGGCTGTTACTGTTGAGGGCGAGAATATTGTCCTTGAAGATATAATTATACAGCACGAATCAAAAGAAGGTATTTTTTCGGCATCGGAAAACAATATTACCGTATCTCTAGATATCAATATAACCACGGCTCTTCTTTCCGAATGCGACGCAAGGGAGTTCGTGAACAGGGTACAGAATATCAGAAAAGATAACGGTTTCGATATATCGGACAGAATCAGAGTCACTTATTATGCGGATGAAAAGTTGTCAGGATCTATAAAAGAATTGAATGATTATATTTCATCCGAAACCCTTTCTGTAAAGATAGAATATGATAAGAGAGCACTTGCCGAAGGAGTGAAGGTTGAGATAAACGGAACGGATTGTGCTATAATAGCTGAAAAAACAGATTAATATATTTACCAGGGAACAAAGGAGCGCAGTATGACTGACAAAAAGAAATACACCAAAAAAGAGCTCGAATCTTTCAGGAAACTGATTATTGAACAGATTCATGAGACAAAGGAGATTATTGACCACAATCTGGCTAATAATTCCGAGTCAATAGTGAGCCAGACCGGTGAAACACACACAGAAGAAATGGGGACTGAGCATCAGGCGAGAGAGCTGGATTTTTACATGGCTCAGAGGGAAGGTAAATTTATAACCAATCTTGAAAATGCTCTTATCAGGATCGAAAAAGGCAGCTATGGAATATGCCGTTCCTGCGGGTGCCTGATAGATAAAAAGAGACTCAAGATCGTTCCTCATGCCACTCTGTGTTACGATTGCAAGAGCAGTAAGGACAGAAAGGACTGATGTACTTCATTTTGGAAAAGTACATATGAGATCAAAGATATCCTTTTTCTCTGTTGCCGCATTTATCGTGCTTGTGGATCAGGTATCAAAAAAGTTCTTTGAATCCTTTTTGCTGAGTGTGGAAGGTCATTCCGTAAAAGCTGTTGGCGAAAATTTCGCAAGGTTTACTCTTGCATATAACGAGGGAATAGCTTTCAGCATTCCAATGGGCGGCAGATATGTTCTTTCTGCAATATCAATAATAGCTTCATCTGTAATTGTTTGGCTGATAATCAAAACGCCCGTCAGTAAAAGAGTTGAGTTGTGGGGGTACAGTTTTATTCTGGGCGGAGCAGTCGGAAATCTTATAGACAGAGTGTTCTACGGAAGAGTCATAGATTTTATTGACTGTGATTTTTTTGACATTATTATGGAAAGATGGCCAATTTTTAATTTTGCTGACTCTTTTATAACAATAGGGATGTTCTTTCTTGTGTTTCATTTCATTTTTCTTGATAAGAAATCAGAAAAACAACCTGAATTATGAAGTTGGATTTTTCTTGACTAAAGACTGATTAATTCATATATTATCGGGCTTTTTAAAGGAGTATAATCAACTAAAGAAACTGAAGAAATGATTAATTTGAAGTTCCCGGACGGGAGCGAGAGAAAATACCCGGAACCACTGACAGCTATAGAGGTGGCAAAAGACATCGGTTCCGATGTCGGCAGGTCGGCTCTATGCGTTGATATAGACGGCGAAATGTTCGATCTCAGGCATGAGATAGACAGGGACTCGAACATCCGATTCATTGATTTTTCTGACGAAAAAGGCAAAGAAATATACTGGCATTCCACATCACACATCATGGCTCAGGCTGTAGTCCGGCTTTTTCCGAATGTGAAAGTGGCTATAGGTCCGGCAATAGAACAGGGTTTTTACTACGATTTCGAATCAGAACCGTTCACAGACGAAGATCTTTTGAAGATAGAGAAGGAAGTTAAAAAGATCACAAAAGAGAATCACAGGTTCGAAAGAAAAGAGGTTTCAAGAGAAGAAGCGATCGAAATGTTCAGTTCTAAAGGAGAGATATATAAGGTTGAACTGATCGAAGCTTTACCGGAAGGCGAAACTATCTCTGTATATACTAACGGCGAATTTTCCGATCTTTGCCGGGGGCCTCATCTTATGAGTTCTTCGGTGGTCAAAAAATTCAAAATTCTTTCAACTTCAGGAGCCTACTGGAGGGGAGACTCAAACAATGCGATGCTTCAGAGGATCTACGGAATAAGCTTTCCCACTCAGGAAGAAATGGATCTTTTCCTTAAGATCAGAGAAGAAGCTGAAAAAAGAGATCACAGAAAACTGGGAAGAGAACTTGATCTTTTCAGCTTTCACCCGGAAGCTCCCGGAATACCGTTCTATCACCATAAAGGAGTAATACTGAAGCAACTTTTGATAGACTACTGGAGATACGAGCACGATATTGACGGTTACCGGGAAATACAGACCCCTCAACTTATGACAAAGTCTTTGTGGGAGACTTCGGGACACTGGATGAACTACAAAGAAAATATGTTCGTGACCGAAATGGAGGGATCGGAGAATGCTCTTAAGCCGATGAACTGTCCGGGAGGAATGCTCTGGTATAAGTCTAAACTTCATTCGTATCGGGAACTCCCTATCAGAGTTTCTGAACTGGGACATGTTCACAGAAAAGAGTTCAGCGGTGCTTTGACAGGACTTTTCAGGGTCATAGCTTTTACTCAGGACGATGCCCATATTTTTATGCGTGCCGATCAGATAAAGGATGAGATACTTGGTGTTATCAGGCTGACGCACAGAATATACAAAACCTTCGGACTTGATTACTCTCTGGCTCTTTCTACAAGAGGCGAAAAGTATATAGGCAGACCTGAAGACTGGGATATCGCAACAAAAGGTCTTAAAGATGCACTTGACGAGTATGGTCAGGAGTATGTCATACACGAGGGCGATGCCGCTTTTTACGGTCCGAAAATAGATATTTATGTCAAAAATGCTCTCGGAAAGGCATGGCAGTGCGGTACTGTGCAGCTTGATATGAACCTTCCCGAAAGATTCGATCTTAATTACATAGACGAAAGTTCAGAAAAGAAAAGAGTGATAATGATACACCGGGCCCTCTATGGTTCGATTGAAAGATTTCTTGGAATTATTCTTGAACATTTCGGTGGATTTTTCCCAATGTGGCTTGCGCCTGTACAGATATCAATTATACCGGTCAGCGACAAATACAACGATTTTGCGACTGAAGTGCACTCCAGACTCATAAAAGAAGGATTCAGGGTTGAATATGACGACAGGTCAGAGAAGGTGGGGTACAAGATAAGAGAAGCGGACGGAGTAAAAAAGATACCTTATATGCTTGTGATCGGAGAAAAGGAAAGAGATACCGGAAAATTTACAGTAAGAAGACATAAGTCAAATGACACATTCGAACTGGAGATTGATGAAATTATATTAAAACTCAGGGAAGAGTGCAAAGAGAGGATACTTCCCGAAGGTTATAAAGTAGAATTGTAAATCAAATCAAGGAGTGATTTATTAAAAGAACCTTTGCAAACAAGAAAAAAGACATCCCGGACCTTCCTACAAATGAGATGATAACCTATGAGAAGGTTAGGCTGATAGACGAAAATGGCGAACAGGTCGGAATAGTATCTTCGAAAGAAGCCAGAGATTTGGCTCTCGAAAAGAATCTTGACCTGGTTGAGATCGCCCCTCAGGCAAGACCACCTGTGTGCAAGATCATTGATTACGGAAAATACCGTTACGAGCTGCAGAAGAAAGAGAAAGAACTTAAAAAAAAGCAGCATACTGTGTCGGTAAAAACCATCAGGATCAAGTCTGTAAATATTGATGATCATGACATTCAGATCAAGACTAAAAAGGCCAGAGAATTTCTTGAAGAGGGTAATAAGCTCAAAGTTATTCTTCAGTTCAGAGGAAGAGAGATAGTTCATAAAGAGATGGGTCTTGAGCTTTTAAAAACTTTTTTCGGTTATGTTGAAGATATAGCCAAGATCGATAAGAATATTGAGCAAGAGGGATTTAGAAGGATCTCTATGATATTAACCAAAAAATAAAGATAGATTAAAGAAGGAGAAACATTAAATGCCAAAGGTCAAGTCTCACAGAGCCGCAAGAAAGAGAATGAAGCTGACCGCTAAAGGAAAGATCAAAAAAAGATCAGCTTTTACAAGTCATCTTCTTTCTAACAGATCGGCCAAAAGGAAAAGACAGCTGAGAAAAGGAAGTATCCTGTCAGATAAGGATACTAAAAACATTAAAAAACTGATCTCCGGAGTATAAAAACCGGCAGAACACAAAGGAGTAAAAAATGCCAAGAGCTAACACAAGAGTAGCCTCCCGTAACCGCAGGAAAAAGGTTTTAAAAGCCGCCAAAGGTTATTGGGGAAGAAGAAGTAAGCTCATCGAGAGTGCTCTCGATGCGACCAAAAAGGCGGGTCAATACGCTTACAGGGACAGAAAGGTCAAAAAGAGAAAATTCAGAGAATTATGGATAATCAGGATCAATGCCGCTGCCAGAGAGCACGGTATGTCTTATTCCGAATTTATGCATAAGCTTTCGGAAAAGAATATTGCTTTGGACAGAAAAGTTCTGGCCGGAATGGCGGTTGAGGACCCGGCGGGATTCAAGAAACTTGTTGACGGCTTAAAGTAAAAAAAAAGGGCGGTTTAAGGCCGCCTTTTTTTATTTGTATATTTTTTAATTTATGCATATATTATCTGCAGGTGAGGAAAAAAACAAAATTCCGGAGGTTTTGTGATTGAGAAAAGATTAATTATAGGATTGATTCTGGCGGTGTTGTTTATCGCGCACGCCGAAGTTAAGACGATATACGGTGAATACACCTATGTTTACAGTGACTCGGAAACTCTTGTTGATGCCAGAAGAAAATGCTTCGATTTTGCAAGAAGGGACGCACTTGAAAAATTTGCGACCTATATTTCAAGTGAAAGCGTTGTCAGAAACTATATGACCGAAAGGGACGAGATAATTTCAAGCACCATGGGAATTATAAGGAACATTCAGGTGGTTGAAGAACAAGTTGACAGAGCGAATAATTCGATATACTACAAAATATCTGCTGAAGTTGATGAGGAAGAAGTTCTTGAAATGATAAGGCAAAGGCACGGCAGTTCGGAATTGAGATCGAAAATATCGGATTTTTTGCAAACTGCACAATCTGCCGAAGCAGACAATAGAATAGGTGAGGCATTAAGATACTATTACTGGTCATTAATGCTTCAAAAAAGCGATCCTTCCGGAAATTCTCTCAGAATCGAGACATTTGATCCCAGGCTTCTTTCAATAGCAATACCTGAAAAGATCAATATTCTGCTTTCAGGGCTTGAGTTCTCAATTTCCGATATATCAGAGAGCAGGAATTATAAAGGCATTGATATTGATGTAAAATACAACGGTCATCCTGTGAGGAATCTCGACTATAATTTTTATAACGGTCTGGAATGGTCGAGGAATGTAAAAGTCCTTAACGGCAGATCTAAGGTTGAGCTTTATGGAGATGCGGCAGGAATTGTAGCTGTTCTTCTTTTGAATATTGATTATAAATATGAGGATCAGGCGCAGCACAACAGCTTCGTCAAAGAAGCTTTCGGTAAAACAAATCATGTTCCTTTCCCGACATCATCGGTAAGATTGGCTATAACAGCACCGCCCAAAGCAAAGGAAGAGGTTGAAAAGGAAACTGTTGAGGTCATAACCGAAGAAATGCCTGTTGAAGTTGTTGAACCTGTTGCCGTTGCTCCCGCTGTCCCGGTCAGGCCGGAACCAGTAAGAGTTTCAGAACCTGAAGTAAGGGAAAAAGAACCGTTCGGCATCCGGCCTTTCGAAAGAAATTTCGTTTTCGGAATAAAAAGCGGAATAAACGGCGCGACATTAACAGGCGATACCCGAGATGATCTTGATGTGAGGGGCGGACCAATAGGCGGTCTTCACCTTGATATGCAGCTTAACAGATTTTTTTCCATACAGGCAGAATTCCTTTTATCAATGAAAGGAGCTTATTTTGAAGAATATACTGACGAGTATGACTCATACAGCGGTACTTATTACTCTGCGTGGATATATATTCAGTATCTGGAGTTCCCGTTCCTTGCCAAATTCAGGCATGAAACAGGAAACATAATACTTAGTGCCTACACCGGATTTTCTTTTGAAATATGTATAGATGCAGTGGTTTACGAGAGTACTGAATTCGGTCATCATGAGCAGTACGATATTAACGATGAGATCGCAGATGTCGGTTTTAACTTTATAATGGGTCTTGGATTCGATATTAAACTGACCGAATCTATAAAGCTTCTTTCCGAATTAAGATACACGGGAGGTATTACTACTATTGATGATAATGATGGTCCATACGGAGAACCAACCGATATATATAACAGTGTTGTTTCTTTTATGATCGGAGTGGGATTCTAATTATCTGATTTTTTATCTTTATCTGAGCTGGACAGAAAATCGAGTGCTTTTGCACTTGCATCCTGTTCGGCTTTTTTCTTTGAAGCACCTTTTCCTTCAGCAAGAAATTCGCCGTTTACAGACACAGTAACGGTAAAGACTTTTTCGTGTTCGGGGCCTTCATAATTAACTGTCTCATATTCCGGCGGTCCGGAACCTTGTGACTGAACGATTTCAAGCAGAGAAGACTTGAAGTTCAAATGTTTTCTGCTTTCAAATATCTCTTCTGACCTGTCGAGAATGAGTTTTTTAACAAGACGGTATGCTTTTTCTATACCGCCGTCAAGAAAAACAGCACCGATCATAGCTTCCATACAGTCTTCGAGAATAGAATCTTTGTCTCTTCCGCCGGTTTTTTCCTCAAAAGAGCTTATCAGTATATATTTTCCAAGACCGATCATTCTGGCCGTGTCGCTCAGATTGTCTCCGGATACAAGTACTGATCTTATTTTTGTCAGATAACCTTCATCTTTGTCTTCATATTTCTCATAAAAATATCTGCCGACAAGAAAATTAAGAACAGAATCGCCAAGAAACTCCAGTCTTTCGTTAGTGTCTTTTCTTTCTTCTAAAGTGGCTGTTATAAAAGACCGGTGCTTTAAAGCCTGAACGATAAGGGCTTTATTTTTGAACCTGTAATCCAAAATACCCTCAAGCTCCCTGATGCTGTCAAGGAGCTCCTGAGGTATTTTCAGTTTTGGATTGAACAGTTTTGATAAAAATCCGTTAATCAAATTTAATCTTCGAATTTCTTAACCAGTATGGAAGAA
>SLFX01000155.1 GCA_007124045.1 Candidatus Delongbacteria bacterium
AACTGGGTGGGTAAAATCGGTTTTGCGTATGTAACGACATACATATTCGGTCTGGGTATCAACTGGGTCTGGGCAGGTATATCGCTGTCGCTTGTAATGGAGGGCGCAGGTCTTTCATTATGGTTCAAAACAGGCAGCTGGATGAGAAAAACGGTCTAAAAATACAAAGAATTTTTTTGAATGAAAATTATTGACAATCATTTTTTAATTATTTAACTTGAACACGGTAACGGATTTACAGAGAAAAACACAAAAAAGGAGCTGAAATGCCACATGTAATTAATGACCAGTGCGTCGCGTGCGGAGCATGCGTTCCGGAATGCCCGGTTGACTGCATCAAAGAAGGCGATATCTATGTTATTGACGCTGATTCCTGCATTGACTGCGGAGCCTGCGTAGCAGTTTGTCCTTCAGACGCGATCGCTCAGGGTTAGATCGCATAAGGCTTACGGCCTTACAAAATACCGCTAAAAGCCGTTCACGGACGGCTTTTTTTGTTTTCGTCGCCGCAATCGTCGTACAGCGAGCAGCCCGAACATTTTTCGGGCGTGCATCCTTTTGCGGTATTTCTCAGCCTGACCGCGATATATGCCGCAGATAAGATCACTAGTATGATCACTATTGTTGTCTGTATCATAAAAATTTCCCTATGTTAAATACCGCAAAAGACACTATCCATGCGACAGAAGTGGTGAAAAATATTGAGAATATTGCCCACTTCCATTTTCCCGATTCGTTCTTCACGGCGACAACTGTCGCGATACAGGGCAGGTAGAGGAGTATGAATATCAGGAAAGTGAATGACTTGAGCCTGTGCGAGCCGTTATGTTCGAACGATCCTGAATTTATCAGTCTTTCAGATAGATCATCGCCCTCTTCAGTCGAGTGGAGGATCGAGAGAGTGCTGACAACGATCTCCTTTGCCGCGAATCCCGTAACTATTGCGACATTGCTTTTCCAGTCGAAACCGAGAGGCTCGAAAACGGGCTCCGATATCCTTCCGATCCTTCCGATATAGGAATTTTCCAGAACAGAAAGATCGGTCGCGTCCTCGTCGGCAGGTCTCGGAAAATATCCGAGTGCCCAGACAACGATCGAAGCGGCGAGAATTATCCCCCCCATCTTCTTCAGATACTGAGAGGCCTTGTCCCACATGTGATAGGATGTTGATTTGAGTGTCGGGATCCTGTAGGGCGGAAGCTCCATAACAAAAGGCGCATCCTCGCCGCGCAGTATGGTCTTCTTCAAAAGCAGAGATGAAAGCATGGCGATAAAAACCCCGATCGTATAGACGGCAAAGAGCATCATGGCGGGATTATCCGGAAAAAAAGTACCGATTATCAGAATATAGACCGGAAGTTTAGCACCGCAGGACATAAACGGGATCACGAGCATGGTAACGATCCTGTTCTTTTTTGAGTTTATCGTCCTCGTCGCCATTATGGCAGGTACGGAACAGCCGAATCCGATCAGCATCGGTATAAAAGATTTTCCGTGAAGACCGATCCTGTGCATGACCCTGTCAACTATAAAGACGACCCTCGCCATGTATCCCGTATCCTCAAAAAATGAAATAAAGAAGAACAGGATGAGGATATTAGGCAGAAAGACCAGAACTCCGCCCACCCCGGCTATAATACCGTCAACAATAAGATCGTTCAGCATTCCCTGCGGAATAAATCCGGCCATAAAATCCGCAGTGCCATCTATAAGAAACTCAATAAAATTCATGGGGTGTTCACCAATGGTAAAAGTCGCCTGGAACATCAGCCACATGAAAGCGAGAAATATCGGAATACCCCATATTCTGTGCGTGGCGAACTCGTCTATTCTTCTTGTCCTTACAGCAGAAGGGCTCGAATCGTTGACAGTCAGGGTCTCTTTTAACGCTCCGGCAATAAATCCGTATTTTGCTCCGGTTATGAGGTTTTCTGTCTCGTCTTCAAAATGTTCGTTTATTATTCCCTTTTCTTTCTCAACGACAGAGCTGATCTCCCTGTAGTCCGGGGACAGGTTCCTGACGCGATTGTTAAAATCCCCGTCGTTTTCCAGAAGCTTCAATGCGGTATATCTTGGAGATATGGTTGAAAGGAAATTAACATCAGTATGTTTTTCAAGGACTTCCCTTATCCTTTTAATTGAATCTTCGACAGGATGACCGTAATTAATATGAATGTGTCTCGAAATATCTTCCTCTCCGTTATAAAACGATACTATTCTTGCGAGAATGTCCTCGATCCCCGTTTTTTTTGTTGCGACGGTGGGTACAAAAGGAATACCTGTCATTTTGCTCAAAAGGCCGTAGTCGAATTTCGTTCCAGAATTTTCAAGCTCGTCATACATGTTCAGAGCCACAACAACCTTAATGTCCATATCAATAAGCTGGGTCGTCAGAAAAAGATTCCTTTCCAGATTCGAGGCATCAACCACATTAAGAACGATATCGGGTACCTGATCTATTATAAAATCGTGCACGATCTTTTCGTCATCGCTGTATGCCGTGAGTGAATAAGTGCCGGGCAGGTCGGTTATTTTAATCGTATATCCCCCGAATTTCACTTCCGCCGTCTTTAAGCTTACTGTAACTCCGCCGTAGTTGCCGACCTTTTCCCTGAGTCCCGAAATATAGTTAAAAAGAGTGGTCTTGCCGCTGTTCGGGTTACCCACAAGAGCGACATTGATGACATTGTCTTGTCTCTGGGCATTCGCCACTTTTCCCGGCTCTACCACATGCAGACCGTTATCTTTTTGCGTATCATTTTGCGTACTGCAGTCTTCCGAGACTTCAATAAGAGCTGCTTCAGCCTTTCTGATCGACACATTATAGCCCATTATCCTGTATTCGACAGGGTCCTGAAGAGGTGCGTTTTTTATGACCTCGACTGTTTTTCCCTCAACGAAACCCATTTCCATAATTCTCTTCCGGAATGACCCCGTCCCTTTTACCTTATTAATAAGGGCCTTCCGGCCGGTTTTTAATTCTGATAGATTCATTTTGACCCCTTAATGAGATTTTGTCGCAATATAAACAATTGAAAGGGCCGTGTCAAGCGATATTTTTCGAATTAAAATATAGAATTAAAAATACAGGACATTTTTCTGTTGACAAAATCATGAAGTTGTATTATAATACCAGACAGAACCGAAATTGCCAAACCGGTTTGTGACTGTTTTTATAAATTAGCTTGGGAGGAGGTAGGATATTAAATCATATTCAGACCGAATCAGAAGAAAACTAATTAATTGAGGAGATTTTATGAAAAGATCGACAAAGATCATCACACTGATGGTCATGTTACTTGCGTTGTTTGCGACGGCGCAGGAAGTATCGATGGTAAACGGCTACAGGGTGGTCAGAGGGGAGCG
>SLFX01000091.1 GCA_007124045.1 Candidatus Delongbacteria bacterium
ATCCTCACCGTACCAGCCGTCACCTCTCGTTATGCCGAACCTGGTTACAGGTGTGTCATACATCGGCGTATCATAGACTCTCTCCGCCCATACGACATTGTAAAAAGCATCATACCAACCCTGATCGTAAAGCGACACATCAAGACCGTCTGTCAAATCAACCACGGTACTGTCCCTATAGTTCGGGTCCTGCTCAAGCGATGTATGAAAATGTTCGCTTACCATGTACGCAAGCGTAAGCTTCAATGAATCTCCGTAAGCAAACTTCCAGACCTTCTTATTCGGGATAACTGACTGCGGATTACCCTCATCATCAGGGTCCCAGGCTACATTCACATAACTCTCAAAACCGAGAGGACCGAAGGATAAGACGTATCTAGGTGCCAAACCGTTCGCTATATCGTTCAGATCGCTGATATAACCGTCAATAATATCATCTGCAAAACCGGGCTGACCGAGTGTCTCCGGAGTTGTGTACCTCTGCCACTTATCCGCCTGAGGAATTGGAGTTCCGTCTGCCTGTGTATCCATACCGAGGTAAACTTCTCTTATGCTCGTAAGATTATAATCGAACTCGTCATTAGACATCACCATGTAACGACCTTTGTCGCCGGCAGGTGTCCCTTCGGTACGACCGCCAATCATATAATGCCCGCCACCTATATCCCAGGCAATGTCATCATAATTGGTATCGTCATATCCTTTTTGTGTCATTGTAAGATCGTAAATCCAGGGTACGGCTCTCGGATCATCTCTTAGCTCATGAGGTAATGGTTCAGGGTGATCTTCCGGCGGTCTGGGATGAAGTCCTGTCTGCCAGCGCGGCCCCCAGTCCAGACTCTCGTCAAACCAATTCGGTGTCCAGAGATTGAATGAATATCTCATGTTGGGGTTGGGATTACGCAAAACCCTTATTGTAAACACTCCCGTTGCCCCGTCAAGAGGAGATCCTGCGCCGGGTTCGTGATCAATTGAAAAGATATCGTCTGCATCCGAAATATACTCCCTGCCGTCATTATCAGCTATCCAAAGCATATTCATATTTACGGTCTTATGCTCTCCTGTAGCAGGATCAATATATCCGTCCCACTTATCAATATAGCCGCAAATATCGTCGAGATCTCCCGCATTGAGCGCAACATTAGTATTAGTTACAGCAGAAGAAACATAAATCCCGGCAAAAAAATTGTAAATATCTTTCTTATCTTTGTTCCTGTTGTAGAATGTATAGTCCACAATAATGAATTTTTTTGCAAAATCATAAGGCCATGCATAACTCACTTGTTTGACCTCTATACCAAGAGGTATGTGTTGCCTGTTTTCAAAAGGGCACCATGTGAAATGATTCGTTCCCTTGTCAGTGTACCTGGCTATGAACTGCTCATAAGCCGTTGCGTTGGGATCATAGACCTCCTCAAAGAGGCAGTTCAGCCTTCCTTCAACATTCGATATCTCTTCTATTCTGCCCAGACTTATGCCCGTAGGATCTTCATCAAAGTAATATGGCTGAAGTTCTTCGTAAAACATATATGATGAATCGTATGCTGTACTTACCAACGGACCCTGAAAAACTGCTGCAGGGTTTCCGTCAATATCAACAGCTGCAGAGTCAAGATATCCTCCAAGCCATAAAGACGAGTTATATATATATTCAATACCGGATCCGCCCGGCATTTCTGCCCGTGGTGCAATTCTGCCAGTGCATTGATCTCTGTCTCCTCTTAGTCTGCCGAAGGTTCCAGTATTAGTTGTGTTCATCCAAAGTTGCCCTGCCCTGTGTACACGGTTCTCGTGATAAGGCTGAAATGACTGCTTTGTCTGTTGATGTAAAGAATCGCTTATTTGCGGATGCTCATAAAATTTTAAAGATCGCGAGAACACAATTAAATGCGTTATAAAAATCAGTATTGCGGCTCTCCGTTTCAATATCAAATTTATAATCCCTTCCCTATTTTATCAGTTCTTCAGCCGATTTAAAACCTATTACCCTGCCTAAACTCCTGTTCTGATTCTGATCTCCGCCGTAAACGACCACAGAATCCTTCCTGTCTATACCCGAAAGATCACAATAGTATCCCAGATTCTTAAAAAATTCTGCATTGACCGTTCTTGAAGATTTTATCTCGACAGGAATTATGCTGATGCCGTTGTCTATAACTATATCGATTTCATGCCCTGTTTTATCCCTCCAGAAAAACAGATTGTCAGATTTTCCCGCATTGAATCTTTTCTTAAGCAGTTCAGAAACTATGAGATTTTCAAATAAAGCGCCTTTATGATAATAATTGTTTAAGCCGGAAACGGATTCTATGCCGAGCAGAGAACATACTAATCCTACATCGTAAAAATAGAGTTTCGGCATCTTGATTATTCTCTTGTTAAAATTTTTGTGATGCGGTTTTAAAAGATAAACCAGATAGCTCGCTTCAAGAATTCCTATCCATGAACTTACCGTATTGTGGGTTATTCCACAGTCGTTAGCTATAGCACTGTAATTTAAAGTCTGACCGCAGTATGCTGCGCATATCTTCAAAAACTTTTCAAACACATTGAGTTTATCGATATTTTTTATCTGCCTTACATCCTTTTCGATATAGGTATTGATGTAATTCGGATACCAGTCAACAGGGTTTATTCCAAGATCGTGAATTCTGGGATAAAAACCATTAAAAATATACTCTTCATAACTCTCATAATTACGCTTATTCTTAAGTTCATTTATGCTGAATGGAAGTAGTTTTACATAAGCCGCTCTGCCTGCAAGCGTCTGAGATATATTCTGGGCCAACAAGAGATTTTCTGAACCCGTAATAATAAATTCGCCGGGAATATTGGTTTTATCAGTATGAGTCTGTATATAGGACAAAAGATCGGGACACTTTTGGATTTCATCAATAATACTTCCGTTCTTGTATTGAGAAAGAAAGGTTCTCGGATCGGTTTCAGCGAATTCCCTGTTGTCTCTGTCTTCGAGAGAAACATATTTATAATCAGGAAAAGTACGCTTAGCGAGAGTTGTCTTACCTGACTGTCTAGGTCCGGTTATTGCAATAACAGGGAATTTTTGAGCTAGCTCATTTACTTTGCCGGAGATTTCTCTTTTGATATAATCCATATTTGATGACCTCACAAATGTTTATATGAAATATACCAACATATAGACAAATTGTCAATCTGATTTACAATTTGTCCATTTTTCATTCCTGTGCGATCACTTAATAATCACGAACTTTCCGACAAAATCATTCTTCCTGTTATCCACATCCTGTACATTGAAAAGGTATATGCCCGATACCGCAGCCTGCTGATTGTCGGTGATAAGGTTCCAGTACGCACCGTTCTTTC
>SLFX01000006.1 GCA_007124045.1 Candidatus Delongbacteria bacterium
ATGAAGAAGATCAATCTGATGCGGAGAAGGGCAAGAGAAATGCTTCGAAATTCGGAGGAAATGAGAGAGAGAGAGCTTGCGAGACACTATAAATCCGTAAGGGAAATACAGGGCGAATGAGCAAAAAAATACTTATAATTGACGATCAGCCTGACATACTTGAAGTTCTTAGGGAAATACTGGAACTTTTGGGACATGAGGTTACTTCAGAGGCTTCGGGATCCTGCCTGAACGGGAAAATTGATATTTCAGAATTCGATATTGTAATAACGGATTATCAGATGCCTGATATGACAGGTGTAGAGATAGCGAAAAAGATCAAAAGATCAGCCCCTGAAAAAAAAGTTTATATCATTTCCGGATACCACCAGTTGCTGTCGGAACAAAAGATGGCGGAATGCGGTATCAAAGGTGTATTAAATAAACCCTTCGACCTCGATCAGCTAAAAAGGATATTAAGTGAATAATCATTTCGCTGTCGGCATAATTCCAGCCAGATACGGTTCTGAAAGACTTCCGGGCAAGCCTATGGCAGATATTAATGGCAAGACAATGATAACGAGGGTTGTTGAACAGGCCGAGAAAGCAGGTAAACTGGATCTTGTTATTGTTGCTACGGACGATGAAAGAATTGCGGAGCATCTTCAAGGATCGGGCAAGAGAGTTGTAATGACAGACCGCAGCATTAAAACAGGAACAGACAGGTGTTTTGCCGCTCTGGAGGGAATAGACTGTACTATAGCCGTTAATATACAGGGTGACGAACCGCTTCTTGACCCTCTCACTATAGATGCTTTGATAGAAGAGCTTTCTGTTGATACTGATGCAGTTTGTGCCACTCCGGTTATAAAAATTTCAGAAGTTAATGATGCCGGAGACCCTTCTGTAGTCAAAGCTGTTTTTGACAAGAACGGATACGCACTTTATTTTTCAAGATCTCAGATACCATTCCCCAGATATTCGAAACCTTTTTATTACAGACATCAGGGAATATACGCATACAGATACGATTTTCTTAAAAAATTCGTAAGATTTGAAATGAGTGAACTTGAGATCACCGAATCGCTCGAGCAGCTCAGAATACTGGAGAACGGATACAAAATAAAATGTGTTAAAACTGAGAGTTTTTCGCAGGGGGTTGACACCGAATCAGACCTTGAAGAGGTCAGAAATATCATAATATCGAAAGAAGGCTTGAGATGAAGATTTTACCTAATATAAACAGACCTGAAGATATAAAAAAACTTAATGCCGCCCAGCTGCAGACACTTGCCGCAGAGACCCGTAGGTTCATAATAGAGAATGTTGACAGGACCGGAGGCCATCTTGCTCCAAGTCTCGGTGTGGTTGAGCTTTCGATCGCTCTTTTAAAAGTTTACTCACCTCCCGGCGATAAGATAGTCTGGGATGTAGGACATCAGGCTTATGCCTATAAAATATTTACAGGCAGAAGAGATGTTTTTCATACGAACAGGCAGTTCGGAGGAATAAGCGGATTCATTAAGCCCTCAGAATCCGAATACGATTCTTTTGGAGTCGGACATGCCTCAACATCAATATCCGCAGGTTTCGGGTTCGTAATGGCGAGAGACTTGCTAAAGGAAAAATTCAATGTCGTATCTGTGATTGGTGACGGTTCGATTACAGGAGGCATGGCTTTTGAGGGCCTTAATAATGCCGGGGCATCCGGAAAGAATTTCCTTGTGATCCTTAATGACAATGAGATGTCCATTTCAAAAAATGTAGGAGCGATCTCAAAATATACGACTTCAGTACTTTCCGATCCTAAATACAACAAACTGAAGAACGACATATGGGATTTTGCAGGAAAATATAAAGTCGGAAAACAGATAAGGCAGGGTCTTTCCAGAATAGAGGACAGCGTAAAAAGCCTTCTAACTCCGGGCATTCTTTTTGAAAAACTTGGATTTAACTATATCGGCCCCGTCAACGGACATGATGTTAAGAAACTTGTTAAAGTACTGGAAAACATAAAAAATAAGGTTTCCGGCCCGGTGTTTTTGCATGTTATCACAGAAAAAGGAAAAGGTTATAAACCGGCAGAAATGGATATAAAAGGCACATATCACGGAGTGGGACCGGGAATTCTCGAAACTGCTAAAAAATCAGACGAAAAACTGAAATATCAGGATGTTTTCGGCAGAGTATTGTGTGACATAGCAAATAAGGACAAACGAATAACAGCTATAACAGCCGCGATGTGCATGGGGACGGGACTTCACGATTTTTCCGAAAAATTCCCCGACAGGTTCTTTGATGTGGGAATAGCTGAAGAGCATGCAGTAACTTTCGCAGCCGCCCTGTCTATGAAGGGACTGAAGCCTGTTGTGGCTATATACTCAACATTTCTTCAGAGATCTTTTGATCAGATAATACATGATTGTGCCCTTCAGAAACTTGATATGATATTTGCGATCGACAGAGCCGGCCTTGTGGGTGAGGACGGACCGACTCATCACGGAGTTTTTGACATTTCTTATTTGAGGATGATACCCGGTATAATTATAATGTCGCCGAGAAACGAGAATGAGCTGGCGGACATGTTAATATATGCCGCAGATAACAGGGGCCTTTTTGCTATCAGGTATCCCCGCGGATCAGGAACCGGATTCGACGAAGGTGA
The DNA here is from genome assembly GCA_007124045.1 of Candidatus Delongbacteria bacterium. Lineage (GTDB taxonomy): Bacteria > UBA4055 > UBA4055 > UBA4055 > UBA4055 > SLFX01. The sequence continues at coordinate 2,645 of SLFX01000006.1, forward strand.
AGAAAACAGAAAACATATCGTATTCGGAAAGGGCGAATGTTTGAAAAAAGGCTCAAAAGCTGTGATCCTGTCAGTCGGAAATATAACTGATTCGGCATTTAAGGCCGCCGGTATATTGAAAGACAGGGGTTTGAACGCAGCTGTCTATGATATGAAGTATATAAAACCTCTGGATACTGAAATTCTTGAAAATGTGTATGCTCAGTTTGAATATTTCATAACTGTAGAGGAGAACTCTCTGGCCGGCGGATTCGGTTCGGCGGTTCTGGAATATTATTCTTCAAAAGAGAAATCTTCACTCAAGTTAAAAAGAATAGGAATACCGGACAGATTTATTGAGCACGGAAGTTTAGAAGAACTTCATAAACTTCTTAATCTTGATCCTGAAGGCATAGCAGATCAGATATCGGATTTTATATCAATTTCCTGATTTTAACACTTGATTTTTTAATTATTGAGGTTTATATTTAAACAGATTGTTGAAACAGTGAACGGAAAAGTGGGAAAATCCCGCTTTTTTTGTTATAAAACAGGAGGTTTAAAAGCATATAATGAATGAAAAGGTCGCTGAAATAATGGCTCCGATAGCCGAAAAATACGGTCAGGAGATCGCAGATATAAATATAGGCAAAAACAACAGGGGGCTTCTTATAAAAGTTACTGTCGGTTCAAAAAAGGGACCTGCGGTGTCCGACCTTACATCAATAGCCAGAGAATTCAATAAGGCGGCCGCTCTTTTGCCGGGGGAATTCAATCATGGGGACTATCAGCTCGAAGTAAGCTCTCCGGGAATAGACAGGGATCTGACCGGATACAAAGATTTTTTGTGGAATGAAGGCAGAGAAGTGAACATTCTTATCAGAGAGGGTGAAGAAAATATAAAACTGCAGGGTGTCATAGTATCTGCAGAGCCCGCATCTGTTGTTGTAAATATAGAGGGAAAAGACAGGTCTCTGAGCCTTGAAAATATCGTTAAAGCCAAACTGAAAATTAAATTTTAAATAATCTGGAGGTTCTCAAAAAATGGACACAAGGGAAGTCGTTAATGCGATCGAAGGTATCGTAAAGGAAAAAAAGATAGACAGATCAAAGCTGAGTGAGATAGTTAAATCTATATTTTTGAGTATACTGAAGAAAAAATACAATCTCGATGAAGAGGAAAACCCGGAAGATTATTTCAGTGTTACATTTAACATTGATACCGGGGATGTTGAGATAATACACGAGAGAGAGGTTGTCGAAGATTCGGATTTCGTTCATCCTGCAAGTGAAATAAAACTTTCCGATGCTCTTAAAATTGACGAGGATGCAGAAGTCGGAGACGAACTGCCCGAGATAATTGATTTTGATTCTTTCGGAAGAAGGCATATCATTGCCGCAAAACAGATCCTGGCCCAAAAGATAAAAAAGGTCGAGAGAGCCAATACTTATGAAAGCTATATCGAAAGGATAGGAGAGCTTATTGTGGGTTCTATCCATCAGATCACTCCGAGGGAGATAAAGATCAATTATGACGATATTGAAGTTATAATGCCAAAATCTGAAACTGTATTCAACGAGAGATACAGAAGAGGTGAACTGGTCAAGGCTGTTTTAAAAGATGTCTATTACAAGAATCAGGATGTAAAGGTAATTGTTTCAAGAGCTGACGGTGATTTTATTAAAAAACTTTTTGAATCTGAAGTTCCCGAGATCAGTGACGGCATTATTGAGATCATACAGGTTGCAAGAAGGCCGGGTATAAGATCTAAGGTTATTCTGGAAACGCTTGATTCGAGGGTGGATCCTGTCGGAGCGTGTGTAGGGCAGAGAGGCGCAAGAATAACTGCCATAGTTTCCGAACTTAACAAAGAGAAAATTGACATTATTCAGAAAATAGACGACCCCAAGCTGTTTATAACAAGACTTCTGGGAATAAAAACAGAATACCATCTTGAGCTTGATATTGAAAACAAAAGCGCTGAAGCGATAGTCCCTGATCATATTTACGAAGATGTTATCGGAGTCAGGAACAGCAATGTAGAGCTTACCGAAGAAGTGTCAGGTTACACAGTGAAGGTTATGTCGGAAACTCAGTACGATGAACTAACCAACCTTACTATTGAAAGAGTCGAGGAGTTTACGGATGAGCTGAAAGAGCTTCTTATAAGCAACGGAATAAAAGACGCGGAAACATTCTACGAGACCGACAAAGAGGAAGTGCTCGCGATCGAAGGCATGGATATTGACAAATATAACTATATAAAGGGTACGCTTGACAGTTATTACGCAGAATAGAAGTGCAGCGGAAGAAAAGATCGCCGCCCTGATAAATTTCTCGATAAGATCAAATGTCGCAGTTATCGGTATGAACAGACTTGAGTCTACGGCATACAAAGGTATCGGGATCGTTCTTGTAAGCGGCAGTACGAGCGCCAATACTGTCAAAACTATCCGGTCTGTCGCAGGAGAAGAAAAAGTCATTGTCCTTGACGCTGAGATCAAAATGGAAAACATTACCGGAAAAGAAGGTATAAAAGTTCTTGGACTTAAAGTTTCGGAGCTGCAAAAAGAAATTGAAAGGCTGATTAAAATTTACGAGGGAAACTCACGATGAAAGAACAGAAAAAAAGGCAGGTAGCGAAAATCGCCAAAGAGCTCGAGATCTCGACCGCAAAAATACTTGATCATATCAAGGCAGAGCATCCTGAAGTTGATATAAGCAAAGGGATATCTTCTAAAGTAGATGATACAGCCTACAGAAGTATTTTGAAAAAATTCAGCCCTGAAGTCTATAAAGAATATGTGGATGAAGAAAAACCCAGAAAAGAAGTTGATGAAAAAGTTGCGATCGCCCAGAAAAAGCAGGCTGATATAAAGTCAAGGATCAGTGAGGTGGATGAGATATTGTCCACTACAGACAGAGAGGAGGCTGAAGAAGCACCTCAAAGGCGTTCCAGAAGAAGGATCAAAGAAGAAGTTCAGCCGGTTGTTCCCGAAGTAGAAAAAACAGTTGAAAAAACAGTTGAAAAAGATCAACCTGCCGTTTCTGAAAAAGATGAGGCCGAAAAGCAGAAGGACGATCATGCGGAGAATACAAAAAGACTTAAAATAAAAAAGAGGGCAGCCGACAATGCCGGAGTTAAGCGGGAAGATACGACCTCTAAACAAAAGCCCGCAATTATTGAAACAGTTTTACCGGAGACGGTACCGGATAAGTCAGAAACAGAAAGAAAAGGCAAGAAAGTAAAGAAAACTGACAGCAGAGAATCCATAAAAGATGATAAGTCGCCAAAATCCAAGGCTGTATTCAAAAGAAGAAGACATAAGAAAGTATCCGTTGTCGTGGCGGAAGGCGGTGTAGTGGAAACAGCGGAAGAAAGTGTAAATAAATCTAAAAAGCGTAAGAAAAAAGATAAGGTGAGTCAGGAGGATGTGAAAGATTCTGTTAAGGACACTCTGAGCAAAATGAGTGCTGAGGGCTCAAAATCTTTTAAAAAGAAAAAGAAGAAAAAGGCTCAGGAAGACGGGTCTGAAGTGGAGATCGAAGTTAATGTTATAAGTGTTTCGGAATTCATATCAACTTCCGAGCTTGCAAATAAACTGGGAGTGAGCGTTACAGAAATAATCACCAAATGCTTCGGCATGGGTATGATGATCACTATCAACCAGAGGCTTGACAGGGAAGTTATAGAGCTGATCTGTACTGAGTTTGACTCTGAAGCAGAATTCGAGAGTGAATATGACGAGGATTTCTTCGTTGAGGATGACAACGAGGATCCTGCGATGCTGAGAGACAGAAACCCGATAATAACAGTGATGGGCCATGTGGATCACGGTAAAACATCACTTCTTGACTATATCAGAAAGACAAAGGTCGTTTCGGGAGAGTCAGGGGGAATTACACAGCATATCGGCGCTTATGTTGTCGAATATAATAAAAAGCATCTCAGTTTTCTGGATACTCCCGGACACGAAGCTTTTACGGCTATGAGGGCCAGGGGAGCAAAAGTAACAGATATCGTTATAATAGTTATAGCTGCAGATGACAGGGTAAACGCCCAGACCAATGAAGCAATAGACCATGCACTTCTGGCTGAAGTGCCGTTAATTTTCGCAATAAACAAAATGGACAAGCCGAACGCCGATCCGGAGAGAATAAGGACACAACTTTCTCAGAGAAATATACTTGTTGAGCAGTGGGGGGGGAAGTATCAGTCAGTTGAAATTTCAGCAATGACCGGTCATGGTATAAATGATCTTCTTGATGCTATAGTACTCGAATCAGATATGCTTGAACTAAAAGCGAACCCTTCATGTCAGGCTATCGGGACTGTGCTCGAATCAAAACTCGATAAAGGGTTTGGTGCGGTCAGTACGGTACTGGTTCAAAAAGGCACACTCAAGGTGGGAGATGTATTTGTTTGCGGGCAAACTTACGGAAAGGTAAGGGCTATGATGAACGAGAGAAGAGAAAATATCGAGACAGCAGGTCCGTCATACCCGGCGATGGTACTTGGATTCACGGGATCAGCCAACGCGGGAGATCTTTTCGTTGTGGTTGACAGCGAGCAGAAGGCCAGATCTATCGCTTCGAAAAGAGAGCAGATAAACAGAGCACAGGCACAGCACAAGATCGATATCGTTACTCTGGATAATGTTTCGGAACAGATAAAGCTTGGAGATGTGAAGAATCTGAATCTGATCATTAAGGCAGATGCAGACGGCTCGGTGGAAGCCATAAGGGATACTCTTATGAAAATGGCCAATAAAGAGGTGGCAGTCAAAATACTTTCCAAAGGTGTCGGTGCCATAACAGAGGGTGATGTGCTTCTTGCAGAAGCATCGGGATCCGTTATTCTGGGGTTCCATGTAAGACCAAATCCCAAAGCAAAAGAACTTGCTTCGCAAAAAAGGGTCGAGATAAGGATATACAGCATAATCTATGACCTGTTCTCCGATGTCAAGAATGCTCTTGAGGGTATGCTCAAGCCTCTTGTTACTGAAGAATTGTTGGGAACTGCGGAAGTCAGGGCATTGTTCAGAGTTCCTAAAATGGGAACAATAGCAGGGTCTTATGTTCAGAGCGGAAAGGTTATAAGAAATGCACTTTTAAAAGTTGTCAGGGACGGAATCGAAATCTATCAGGGGAAATTGAACTCCCTTAAAAGATTGAAAGATGATGCAAAAGAGGTTGTTTCCGGATATGAGTGCGGTATCGGTATAGAAAATTTCAATGATTTTAAGGAAAATGATATAATTGAGGTCTTTGAGTATAAAGAAACACAGAGGAAACTCGAAGTATGACGGATTCAAAAAGGATCAGCAGGGTATCTTCGGAGCTGAAAAAAGCCCTCTCCAAAATAATTTTTAATGATCTGGGTATAAATGAACTGAAATTCGCCAGTATAAAAAATGTAAAAATCAGCCCCGATTTGTCCGTAGCCAATATATATTTTACCACAATTACGACAGATCAGGAAAAGATAAATGAGATAGAGAAGCTTTTCAGGACCAACAACAAACAGATCAGAATGAAAATATCAAAATATGTCTCTCTCAGAATAGTTCCCGAACTCAGGTTTTTTTATGATGATACACTCGACAATGCTTTCAGGATCGAAGAACTGCTGAATTCGGTAAAGAAAGGCGGCGATGACGAATAACAAAGAACTCTTATGCGGGATATTAGCAGGAGACGGCGATTTTCTTATAACAAGTCATTACGCGCCGGACGGCGACGGTCTCAGCTCATGTATAGCTTTCCGTCTTGCTCTGAAGCAGCTCGGCAGAAGATCATTTATAGCTAATCATGACCCTTTTGTAGAAAGATACAGGTTTCTTCTCGATGAGGACGAGGCTTTCATAAGGCCTGATGATCATAAAGGACGCGTTTTTTTCAATGTCGTTGTACTCGATACGGCGAATATTGAAAGGATCGGAAGTGTCGCGGACATGATCGCAACGGATGCCGCGGTCCTCAATATAGATCATCATATGACAAATACTAATTTCGGAACTGTAAACATAGTTGACCCGAAAGCGTCGTCCACGGCTCAAATGCTTATTGAAATTCTGCCCCTGTGCGGAGTGAAGATCGACCGGCGGATAGCTGATGCGATTTTAAGCGGCATTCTTTCCGATACAGGGGGGCTGAGATTCGCGAATACCGTACCCGCCGTTCTTGAAGCAGTGAAGCGGATGATGGACTGCGGCTCAGACATGGCCGGAATATCCGACAGACTGTTTTTAAGGACGGATTTCGATGAGGCTGTGAAAGTAAACAGGATCTGTTCGGAAATGAAGCTCTTCAGAAAAGAGAAAATAGTCATGGCATATAATGACCAGACTGAAAATCCGCTGACGGAGAATGAGCCTGTTCTTGCGGTGCTTGCCTCGATAGCCGAAGCCATGGTGTCTGTTTTTATCAGGAAGAACGGAGAAGATTTCTATAAACTGAGTGTAAGGTCAAAAGGCGATTTTAATGTAAGCTCTTTTGCCGAAAAATGGAACGGCGGCGGTCACAGGAACGCTGCAGGTATCAGATTCTACGGATCGTACGAAGAACTTGAACGGACACTGCTTTCCGAACTGAAGGATTTGTGTCTGAAAGAATATGGAGACTTATAAAGACATTCCAATACTTACGGCCGGCTCTGATAAGCACAGTTTCGTTTCAGATTCTTTTATCGCGCTCATAGACAAGGAGCCCGGCTGCACAAGTTTCGATGTAGTGGCAAAACTGAGAAAGATCACCGGCATAAAAAAGATCGGTCATACAGGAACACTGGACCCTTTTGCGACCGGACTTCTGGTTATGCTTATAGGAAAAGCCACAAAACTACAGGAAATATTAACAGCCACAGATAAAGAATACGAAGCAGAATTAAAACTTGGTGAGCGGACGGATTCTCTGGACTGTACCGGTACAGTTACCGATACTTCCGGACTGAAAGTCTCTTCTGAGGATATAATCGCTGCGGTCAAAGATTTTGAAGGGCATTCTCAGCAGTACCCTCCCATGTATTCCGCCATTAAGATAAACGGAAAAAGACTCTATAAGCTCGCAAGAAAAGGTATAGAAATAAAAAGAGAACCCAGGGAAATATTTATAAGCTCGATAAAAGTTTTGTCGGCGGATTATCCTTTCGTTAATATAAGCGTAAGATGTTCTAAAGGCACTTATATCCGCTCGCTGGCAGACGATATCGGACAAAAACTTGGAACATTCGCACATCTTTCAGGACTGCGGAGAACTTCAACAGGAGATTTTAAAATCTCCGATGCAATGACCGTTTCTGAATTTTCGGAAAAATGGCACTCAAACTGATCATTTCCGGTATATCCGTATGAATATATTGAATTAAAGTTCTTGTGTCTGCAGGATCTCGACCCGTTTTTTATCGTTTTCAAGTATTCCGACTATCTGTTCGAGACAGTATTTTTTTGTATCCGGATCCTTTATGATCCTTTTTACGGCGTAAACGAAATAGTCAATTTTTACACAATAAACAACAGGAGTGTTCAGATGATTTACGCAGGTGCATGTATTGGCGTTGAAATAGTGCAGATCTATTATCTTTTTTAAAACAGATGGGTCCGGAGCATAACTGTTGTTCAGGGGTATGACGATTACATTTCCGCCTCTGGATTTCAGCCAGTCATGAGCCTTCAGAGCATCATATCCGTCACCTATATCATCATTCGAGTCAATTACAGTAATGTCCGTCATATCCTGAAGAGTGTCTGTTAGGTCAGTAGCGCATATAACGCACCTGCCTTCGATTTCCGGCACAGATACAGCCTCTGTAAGCTTTATTAGAGTCTTGGGCGAAGAATCGGGCGATGTTATAATAAGAGCGCATGTTTTAGCCTGTGGTGCCGAACCCGAAGACTGCATCTGGGCAGTTTTCTGTTCTTTTCCGCGCACGCCTTCGGTCTGAAACGGTGAAAAACTGTTGGTCTTAAAACCGTTTTTTCCGTACAATTCGATAATACCGTAAACTGATCCCGTCCCTCCCAACTTTGAGAATTTTTCAGCCGCAGCTCCGATCTTGTTAGTATTGAAGCAGAGTATTCCGGCAAATCTTTCATCCGTTTCTGATGAAGCGTTCGATGCTTCGCCCTGACCGCTTATCTTTACTATTCTGTTGGCCATATTACGGATCACTGAAGGAAGCGACCTGTCTTTACCGTCTTCACGGACAAGAACGGAACACTCGTTGTTCTTTTCCCTGTGGAAAGCGTAGAGTTTTTTTACGGTGTCAGCCGTTATATCATTCGTGCGGATACTTTCGACAATTAAATAACCCGAAAAATCACCGAGTCCGGAGACGAAGTCGGCAAGTATTAAGGATTCTTTGGTGTCTTTATCGTAACAGACAGTATTGATACCGGTAATGTTTCTGATGTTAAGATCGGCTTTCTGCTTCTCGGTACACGCAACTGTGACGCTTTTTACACCGGGAACTGAATAGATTCCGGTATCCGGCGTATATTCCCTGTTATTGGCTATGATAAGTACCATGAGAAGTTTTTCAGTAAAAGTATCAACCTCCACAGCTTTGGCCGAAGAAGATCCCGGAGATGATTTTGAAGCGGCGATCTTTTTTGCTACGAGTTCTTTTACATTCCCTGCGCCTGAACCGATCTTTTTAAAACGGGCTTTAAGCTCATTTTTCTGCTCTTGTGTCAGATCGGGCAATTTTTTGATGTTTGTATAAAGGAAAAAGGATGATACAAGAAGCAGAACTATTCCGAGAATCTTTTTGAATATGTTCTTTTTTAATGACAGCGTAAACTCCGAAACAGAGTCATCTTCAAAAAAGCCTGACAGACCGGAATGTATGTAAATAATATCTCTATTGCTCAATCCAAAACTTTCTGCATCAATTGTAAAATCTCCGAAAATACTTGTTCTCAATACTATTGCTTCAGGTATTTCATCCTCACTGCCGTCCGTGACCAGTCTCATTCCCGTTACGGGTTCTGCAGTAACTTCGCCTTCAGGGGAAGAGTAAATTATCTGTATTCTGTTGTTGGGCGGTGTTTTGACAGCATCCAGAGTAAAACCGGATGATTTCGACAAAGAGAGAAAAAGACCTGTTACAAGAAGAATGGAGGACAGACCTGTGTAAATCCATATTTTTATATTCTGAACATAGTCCGAAGCCATTAAAGCCACCTCTGCAGATTTTCTTTGACCATTAATCGTAATTAAACAAAAAAAAAGCGAATAATCAACAGTTTATTTTTCGATCCGCGCTGTTTCAAGATTCGAAATTAATTGCTTTTTGGCAAATAAAAAATATCAATGCCACTATTTGGCGCAGAGAAGGTGTTATATTACAGGAAAACGGAGAAACAGATGGCAAAAACAGCTAAAAAGAAAATAAAAACCGAATTAACGGCAATAGAAACTCCCGATCTTTTTTCGAGAGTTGAAAGCATCATAGAAAAGGCACAGGATAATGTCTTAAGAGCTGTCAATACCAACATGGTCATCGCATACTGGCTCATCGGACGCGAGATCGTTAACGAGGTACAACAGGGAAGAGAAAGAGCCGTTTACGGTAAATCAGTAATAGATAAATTGTCAGATTTATTGACGTTCAGGTATAAAAGAGGTTATTCGACTACTAGCCTTAAGTCTTTTAGAACATTTTATTTAACATATTCTGATAGAG
>SLFX01000089.1 GCA_007124045.1 Candidatus Delongbacteria bacterium
CCGAAGAAAAGGTTCAGTATATCGTCTCCTCCCGGAACACCGTCCCTTTCGGTCACATTATAATTCACCCCGAGATGAGTTCCCATAGTACCGAGCTGTCCGCCTGAAACAAAATAGTTTTTGCTTATCACAAGATAGAAACCTTTTGATTTTATCTCATATCTGGGTTTGCTCCACAGTCCGTAGCCCTGGCTGTCGAAACCGAGGGCAATGTTGGGATAGTAGAAATCCTCGGGAAGAAGCCTGTAATGCAGTCTGACGCCCGGCTGTCCGTTCCATTCGGGTGAATTTCTTCCAATTATTTGAGTTCCTCCGTAACTGATGCCTATATGAAAATCATCGAAGATTCCGATATTGACTTCTCCGCTCATTCCGTTCTCTGCATAAAGCCTTCCGCCAAGTTCGATCTCACCCTGTCTCATCGATACAGCACTGGGAATATCTATCATCCTTTTGGTAGTTACTCCCTGAGACAGTGCGGATAATGAAATGATCAAAGCAAGTAGTGTAATAGTTTTCTTCATCAGTTACTCCAAATAATAGTTTAGTCGGTAAAATTATTTCTCTATAACCTCAACATTAGCTCTCGGTACCAGAACCTCTTCACCGTCAACCTCTGCTGTCATTACTCTTACCCATGTGCCTGACTCAACCTTCTGCAGCTCAACAGGAAGGCTGATCACCTTACCGAGTTTACCGAAATAAGGTGCCCTGATTATTCTGATAAGATCACCTTTTTCAAGTCCGGACTGAGCATAGTTTTTGGAAGTTTTGTCTTCAAACTGATCATCGTGGGTTATGATTATCTCCGGTCTCATTACACCGGCTCTTATCTGTGTTGAACCGTTTATGGAAGCCCTGCTTCCGTTATATTTTTTCAGCAGGTTGAAAGTCCTATCAGCCATGGGTATGGTGCCGAACCCCTCTGTCAGGATCAGAGTATATCCAATATTTTCATGCCCGGTGATAGCTACACCAAGGTCTTTCCCCAGAATGTTCTTTATGTCCTGATAATCAAATCCGCCGGTTATAACTCCGCTTACACCAATTTTTCTGGCTTTGTCAAGAGCGTCGGTCATTATTCTTGAACCGCATACGATTATCTTTCCCTTCATACTTTCATTGATCATGTCCGCTGTAACTGTTTCGGAAGGGTCTTTCGCTACTATCATAATGTCACCGTAGGCTTCACCTCCCAGTCCGATAATTCCCTGAATGTGAACTCCTTCCGTTTCCATAATAACGCCCTCTTCGGGGATCTCTTCTTTGACAATACCGTCAACATAAGCGTCTATCTCTACCGGAATTGCCGGAGCATTGAAGATGACCTGACCGGTAATGTGCGAAATCTGGGTGATCGTGCCGTTTATCGGGGCTTTGTATTCGGTTCTGAAGAGTCCGAAAAATCCTTTACTTTTGGCAACGACCTCGCCCTGTTTGACAACATCACCTTCTTTTTTCAGCATGCTTTCCGTAAGTTCGCTGGCCTTTCCCAAACCAAGCTGTCCTGCCACATTTATAGGGTAAACTTTACCGGGAAGCTCGGTTTTTGCGACAATAGTTGCCGAGGGTATTTTATCGCCTTTTTTTACCAGAACCTGACCGAGAAGAGGAAGTTTTCTTGTTTTTTCAATTAAGGTCTTTGCTGCTACTTTCAGACCTGGTGTATATGCATGAGCCATTTTATTCTCCTTGTTAGAACATTATAAACTATAATTTAACTCTACACTCCGTCCTTATTGGACTTGGGCTTGTAATTCTTTGAAATGTCCCACTGACGGAGCATCTCAACCCGGTTCTTATAATCTTTTGTAAAGTTAAAAGGCCTTCCTCTTGTATCAATGATCAAACCGACAACACCGCCCCTGAGTTTTTTTACGATTTTCTTGCCTTTACCTGCACCTACATCAAATCCGCCTGCGGGCTCTATCTCGAACTCAATTTCCTGGTCATAAGGAAAGTCGTATCTTAAAAGCTGATTAGATTCTATCCAGTCATCGAGCTTCTTTCCGTCGGGCAGAGTGGCTTTGATCCTGACGACTTTCTTTCCTTCTTTAGCTATACCGGTGGGGCAGATGCTTGCGGCAAGGTAGATAAGGCAGTCTTTGTCAAAAACCTCCATAGCCGCTTTTTCACATCCGGGAGCTTTTACTTCTGTAAGTACGCCGAGCTGAGGCATCATGAAAATCGAATCCACTGCAAGCTGGGTTATTCCCTCAGGCAAAAAAGCATCAACGAGCATGTGAGCCGACTGGCTTCTGAGCGGAGCGTGTGAAAGCACCCCTCCCGATCCTACGAGAAGGTCGAGTTTCATCATGTTCACGATAGAATCTCCCGACTTGTCATCATCAAAAGCTTCAGATATTCCCTTTTCCTGCTGAACTCCTTTAAGTCCGACCGCGAAAGATTTGTGCTGAACGAAAGAAAGCCTGAGAGCCTCCCTTGCGATAGCCTGCTCTATGTCGAGATCCTCTTTTGATTGAGGAATTGTAGTAGGCCTTATCATTTTATTGCCTATACGGTTTCTGAGTTCCTGCTCATCCGTTTCAAACGGTACCCATCTCAGTATATTGTCAAGACCTGCTTCGAGCAGAACATTGGAAACAGAATATGACATACCGAGATTTGCTGAAACTGTTCTGTTGAATTTTGGATGAATACTTCCATCTTTATCTTCAAGTCTGAAAGTCGAGAAAACATCGGTAGTTGCACCTCCGATATCCACTCCGACCACATTAATTTCCTGAAGGACTCCGATCTTATTTATGATCAGTCCGACAGCACCGGGTGTGGGCATTATAGGCGCGTCTGTCCATTTCATTAGTTTGTCATAGCCGGGAGCCTGCTGCATTACATGTTCCATGAAAAGGTCATGAATTTTATCCGATGCCGGCCTGAGGTTTTCTTTTTCGAGAGAAGGTCTCAGATTCGGTACTATGCTTAGCGCTGTATCATTTTCAAGTATGCTTTTGATGTCTTCTTTGGCTCTCTGATTACCTGCGTAGATCACAGGCAGAGCATAGCCTATTCCCAGTCTTGCGGTCGGTCTTGCGGATTTCACAAGTTCCGCCATTCCTATTACATGCTTCGGTTTTGCCTGATCGGTCTCACCGGCTATAAGGATCATATCGGGACGGAGCGCCCTAATTCTTTCAATCTTTTCGTGCGGCATTCTTCCGTCATTGATGGCAAGAGCATCCATTACTATTGCTCCTGCACCAAGTGCAGCTCTCTGTGCTGATTCTGCCGTCATTCCCATAACGACTCCGA
>SLFX01000181.1 GCA_007124045.1 Candidatus Delongbacteria bacterium
CAATTTGATTCCATTCAGGAAACAAACCATAATTAATTTCTTCACTTCCATATCTACTTAAAAATTTTCCAGAAGAATGTTTAGGTAAATGTGCAAAAAATCCATCAAGTTTATGATATGCCAGTCCATTATGATCTGTTTCAAGTGTATCTGGAACTTCATTTCCACTAAACAAGTAATATAAATCAGCAACTTCAGTATTCATCCAATTATCATCTTTTGTTCCAATATTTGCAAGTACCGAATCCCTTACAGCAACCTTATCAGGAGTAGTGTAATTACCATTAATATCTGTAGTTGTTTCAGATAGAACATCATATTTAAAATTAAACTCTTCAGTACCATCTAATCTGCTTTTCTCTTTTAACTTAACAAATCTAACTCTAATTCCTTCCAAAGGAGCGCCTGTCATTAAATTAGTAACCTTTCCACTAATATGAACTTCAGGGTCATTAAATTTTAAAGCATGTGTAGGATATTCCCATCTTGAATCTCCTGTATCAGGGATAACCCATCTTAATGTATCGCAAAATTGTTTAAATTCCTCGTTAGGAGCAGTAATTTTAACTTCCAAATCATATTCAAGTTTATTTTTAGAATCTTTTGTATTACGAATATTAGGAGAAGAAACATTAAAATTAGGAACACCACTCATTTGTCCTTCTAAAATATTAGATTTAACAGCCATATTTTTTCCATCATTAAAATTAACATTAAAAATATAAAGCCCACTAGAAAGCCCAGAAGGATTAAAAGAACCTTTTGTAATTCCATTTTCTTCACTAAATTTAACATCACTAACTTTTTGCCCTAGAGAATTATAAACCTCAATATTTTTTACATTATCACTACCAACAACAATATTGTTTCCAAAAGCTCTCGCATCAAAATTAATTGTGTTATTTAAATTTATACTAGATGTATCTGAAAAATCTAAAGTAATTTCATATTCTCCTCCAGAATCCAAAGTAGTATCTCCTATATTTTTATTTAAAGTAAGATTTCTATATTCAACCAAAGAACCTTCTGTTCCATGATCTCCATTAGGTAAATTTGCATAACCTAGGACATGAATAGTTCCACCTGCATAAGCATTTAATAACATACCAAGTGCGAAAATTAAAGTAACGGCGATATTGATTTTGAGTATGCGCGTGCTTTTCATAAAAGACCTCCGGTTATAAATCAAAAATTAATTTATCTGAAATTTAGCAAATCTGAATAGGATGTCAAGATAATTTTGGGGTTAATATAAAAACCTGAAGCCCCTGTTATTCGAAATATCTCATTCCGTTATTATCCGACTCCCATACCTCGATCATATGAATGCGCAGTTTACCGGTGTTTACTTTTTCTGAAAGCTCCCTGTAAATTATTCGCGCTATGTTTTCCGCTGTGGGATTTATATCTTTAAAGCTCGGATGATCGTTTAGAAGCATATGATCGAATTTATCAATCTCACTCCTGACTATCCTTTTGAACTCTTTAAAGTCCATTGAAATACCGATGTCGTTCAGTTCCTCAGCTCTGGCCGTCACTTCCACCTTCCAGTTGTGACCGTGAAGATTTTTGCATTCGCCCGCATAATTTTCAAGCCTGTGAGCAGAAGAAAAATGATGTTTGACTATGATCTCATACATCCTGACCCCGCTAATCCTTATTTTGTCTGAAAATAGCCGGTATTTCAAAATCAACATAAAGGTTTTTCAGATTTTTGGCTGCAGAATGAAGTGGTTCGCGATCTCCTGCAACAGATTTGATTTCGTTATCGGATACAGCCTTTTCTCCAACTGCCGCATATTCCTTTTTCATGCCTCCATTCTCAAACCCGGTAGCTATAACTGTCACTCTTACCTTTTCCCCAAGGCTGTTATCATGAACGATCCCGAATATAACATTTGCGTCATTCGATCCGGCAGCCTGATATATAAGATCCATCGCCTGATCAATTTCGATTAGAGCAATATCCTCGTTTGAACTGATATTTACAAGAATACCTTTGGCTCCCTTAATATCAATATTCTCCATTAATGAGCTTTGAATAGCTGTTTGTGCTGCCTCAATACACGCATGATCTCCTTCTGATTCACCAACACCCATCATTGCTTCGCCCATGCCCTTCATAATGGTCTTTATATCTGCAAAGTCCAGATTGATCTGTCCCTTTACAGTTATTAGATCCGAAATTCCTCTGACTGCTTTATATAAAACCTCATCCACCTGCAGAAACGCTTTCTTGACCGATGCGGTCGGATCCGTAGTTGACTGTACAAGTCTCTGATTATGAACTATTATCAACGCATCAACATGCTCTCTCAATTCTTTTATACCCCTCTCAGCATTGGAATATCTTTTAACACCTTCGAACTTAAAAGGTTTAGTTACAACTGCCACTGTCAGAGCCTCGATCTCTTTACATATCTCAGATATCACACCTGCGGCTCCTGTTCCTGTGCCTCCTCCCATTCCGGCAGCTATAAATACCATGTCGGCATCTGAAAGAACATTCAATAATTTTTCCCTGTCCTCCAGCATAGCTTCTTTCCCGACTTCAGGATTTGCACCTGCTCCCAGTCCTTTGGTAGTAGCGGAACCGATCTGGATCTTTGTATTCGCTTTAGAATCCTGAAGAGCCTGAGCATCAGTGTTAAGAGCAATGAATTCTACACCTTTCAACCCCATATCTATCATACTGTTCACAGCATTACAGCCGCCGCCGCCGACTCCAAGAACTTTAATTTTTGCAGATCCTTTGATCTCATTGTCAAATTCAAAAACCATTGCTGACATATATCCTCCATAATCTTTAATTTATTAAACAAGGTCCGAAATGAACTGCTTGATCCATTTCAAAAAACCTTTCTTATTTTCAGTTTCATCATCTTCATTAAGCATTCCGTTTAATACTGCATACTTCACAAGCCCGATAGCACTATAATATTCATCACTTATCTCAAAATCACTTTTTACTCCCGCTGAAAGAGTTCCTGAAACTGTTTTTGAGTTATTCATATCGGCAAACAGCTTTTCAGCCCCCCTGATCCTGCTGCCCGGTCCGGTTATTACAACAGGTGAATGTATCAACCTCTGATATGATCCTTTATAGACTTCCTTCATTACGAACTCATATATCTCCTTCAATCTTGCTTCCGCTATTTTAGAAACATATTCTTCGGAAAAATCGGAGTTGACTGAATTTGATCCAGGTATATTAATGATCTTTTCCGGATCAGTATCTTTCAAAAACACATTCACTTCATTCTTTTTAATATCCTCTGCTGTCCTGTAGTCCGTTTTGAGAACTACTTTCAAATCTCTGGTTATATTTCCCGACCCGAATGGTATTACCTTTGCCATCCTGTTTATGCCTGATGTATAAACCGCCAGTTCAGTTGTCTGATCGCCGATCGAAACAACTATGGCACCACCTTCTTTATCTTCCTCATCGAGAACCGACTCAGCTGTTGCAAGAGGAGAAAACACAATTCTGTAATTGTCTATACCCACACTTTTCAGTATTTCCGTCAGATTTTCACGATGAGCTTTATCTGTCTGAATAACATACACAGACCCTTTTAGTTTTATTCCGGACATATCCACCGGATTTAAAGTAGGGGGCTGATCATCTATTTGAAACTCCTGAGGCACTGAATGGATCTCAGTTTTGTCATCTTTATTGTAAGCAGTCATTTTTGCTGTGTTAATAACTTCTTTTACATGCGACCTGGTGATCTTTACCCTTCTTTCCTCATTTTCCTGTTTCCACAAAGGAATAGTTGTAGTTCCGGTGTAAGAGCTGACATTCTCCCCCGATATTGAGATGACATACATATCGACCGGTTCGGAAAACTCATTTTTTATTTTTTCAAGTAAACGGCCGAAAACATCTTTTGCCTTTTCCATATCTGACAATGTTCCTTTTTTCGCAGATTTATGGTCAAAAACAAATGTTTTTAATACAGTTATTTCCTTATTGTCATCGCCGAGTACACATAATACCGCTTTTAGATAAACACTTCCGAAATCGATCCCGACTATATACATCATACCTCCTTTATCTGGCCATTGCGAATTCTTTCAGAACAACCTGCCGGTCGAATCTCAGGTCAATATATTCAACATTTGAAAAGCTGACCGAACCGTACTCTTCTTTTAGAAAATTATCAAGAACGATTATTTTTTTGTCAAATTCCTCTTTACCAACTACTACATGTGCGCTGTTATTTATAAGAAACAATTCTATACCCTTACCAGTATTTTGTATTTCTGAAATCCGGTGATATATAAAGGGACTGATATTTAAGGCTGTATTCAGGAACTGAACAGTTTCTTCATCGGCTTCTCCGGATATTATAGGAAGGTCATAATCCGATGGTCTTTTACCTGAAAGTATTTCGCCTTTCCTGCCGATATACTTTAGACCGTTACTGTGGTTTAATACAGCAATAGGCATTGTTTCTCTGACCTTTATCACTACTGTAGCCGGATAAATTGTCTTAACTGATGCATCTTCTATTTCAGGATTTGAAACCAGCCTCTTGACTACATCATTTTTATCAATATCCATTATTCTTGTTCCTTTCCTGATACCGGAAAGATCCATTACATCGCTGTTGGAAAGAGTGATATTGTTATGTACAATCACTTTCTTCAAGTCAAAAAATCCTGTAGTTCGGTAGGCTTTTATAATGTAAACACTCTGGAATACCAGCAAAAAGCCACCTGCAGATACCAGAACAAACATCAGGCATAATTTAAAGATCCCGTAAATTTTTTTAACCATTTTCATATCCATCTCCTTTATCGAATCCTATTAATATTACTTCCTCTTCAAGCTTTACATTGAATTGTCTGAATACTTCTTCTTTCGCAATTTGTATAAGTTTTAAGACATCTGTAGAACTTGCTGTACCTGTATTAATTATAAACCCGGCATGTTTATCTGAAATTTGCGCACCCCCATACCTCTTTCCTTTCAATCCTGCTTTTTCGATCAATTCTCCGGCAAAACAGTTTTCGGGCCTTTTAAAAACCGACCCGCAGGAAGGATAATTTAAGGGCTGTTTTGATCTTCTGATCTCAGAATAGCGATCCCTTTCAGCTGCAATATCTTCTTTTGTTCCCTTTTCAAGTTGTATTCTCGCACTCAAAACGATTTTTCCTTTCAGGTTGGATGTTCTGTATTTGAAATTCAGTTCGGATGCGTGAATTACTTCTTCCCTGCCATCAGAAACAACTGTTACATCTTTTATAAGATCCCCTGTTTCCGTTCCATAACATCCGGCATTCATTACCAGTGCACCTCCCAGAGTTCCCGGTATGCCGCCAAGCTTTTCAAAACCTCTTAGCGAAAGTTTTTCGGCATAATTCTGAATTGACGACATGGTACATCCGGCCTCTGCAGATATACAAACCTCACCGTCAAAAACAATGTTTGTAAAATATTTTGACATATCAATTATGCAGCCTCTAAATCCCCGGTCGGATATCAACAGATTTGAACCGTTTCCCATAATTAAATAATTCACATCATTATCATTCAGTGTTCCCGTTACAAATGCAAGCTGTTCTGTTGTTTTCGGATATACTAAAAAATCAGCAGGGCCGCCGATCCTGTAGTAAACAATATCCTTCATATAAACACTTTTTAAAAATTCGATTCCCCTGTCTGCAAATAAACTACTCAACATACCGCCTCCAGTTTCTCTTTGAATCTGTAGAGAACCTTGTTGACCTCTCCTGCGCCGAGAGCAACAATAATATCACCTTTTACGGCAGTATCCTCAAGCATCTCAAACAAGTCATCAAAATTTTCGTAAACTGATGTTTTTTTCGATTCTGCCCTGTTCATTTTATCTTTTATAACAGAGCTCTTTACCGAACCGTCATCTGTTTCCCTTGCAGGATAAATATGTGATATCATAACAATATCGGCATCGTTAAAACTGGAAGCAAACTCTTCACAATGATTTAATGTCCTGGAAAAAAGATGCGGCTGAAATAAAGCAATAATCCTTCCTCTATAATCATTTTTCACAGCACTGAGGATACTTTTTATCTCAGTCGGATGATGTGCATAATCATCAATAAGAAGATAACCGTTCCTGTTATAAACAACCTCCATTCGACGCTTTATTCCTCTAAAGCTTTCCGCAGCACGTTTTACGGTTTCCGGGTTCAGTCCGTATCCGTATAATAGTGCGGCTGCTGCAAGCATGTTGTATGTATTGTGAATACCTGAAGAACAGAACTGTAAATTTGTAAAAAATCTGTCCGAACAGAAAACCTCGATATTTGTAATGCCTTTAGAACACACAATGTTATTCGCCCATATACCCGTTTTGTTATTAATTCCGTAGGGCATTTTACGGCACTTTACATTTTGCGCTATTTCTGTAACATTATCATCATCCTGATTATACACAAGAACAGATCTTTCTGAAAGCTTTTGCGTGAGAATTGAAAAATTATTTTTTAGATTCTCAACCGTTCCGTATATATCCATATGGTCATTATCAATATTCAATATTATAAGATCTTTCGGATAAAGTTCAAGAAAACTCCGATCGTATTCATCTGCTTCAATAACGATGTGATCGCCTTCGCCTTTATAGTAACCGGAACCCGTACTTACCGAAGGCGCGCCTATAACTGCATAAGAATTATAAGGTTCGATCCGGTTTAACATATCGGCAAGCATAACACTTGTGGTGCTTTTGCCGTGAGAACCTGAAATAAGTACTGAATGCATATCCTTTGTGATCTCTCCGAGAAACACGGCTCTTTTTACAGTTCTGATATTCTTTCCGGTTGCGTCTATAAGCTCCGGGTTGTTCTCCCTGACTGCCGAACTGTACACGAGAATGTCAGTGTCTTCAGGAACTTTACCGTGTCCTTTTACCGGATAAACCCCCTCCTTATATAAGGCGGAAAAGTTCTCGGCATTCAGATCCGAACCTGTAACATGTGCTCCCTTTGACTTTGCAAAAAGAGCCAACGGTATCATTCCTGCACCGCCAATTCCCGTAAAATGTATTCTGGAATTTTTCAAATTTATCAAACTAACCCTTCCGATCTGCTTTTGTACGAAATATTCAAAAGTACTCCCATACTGAACATCGTCATTATCAGAGATGTTCCTCCGTAACTTACCATTGGTAAAGGCAGCCCGGTCGGCGGAACAAGACCGAGCGTTATACCCATATTGAATACTGAATAAATAAAAATCGAGAATGTTATGCCTGAAGCAAGTAAAAAGCCAAAATAATCCGGAGCTCTTGAGGCTATAATAAAACCTTTGATCGTAATAATAATATATGCCAAAACCAGCATAAAAGTTCCTATAAAACCCAATTCATCCCCAATAATCGAAAATATGAAATCATTGTGAGGTTCAGGAAGATACATTTCTTTTTGTCTTGATTCCCCAAGACCGGAACCGGTTATTCCTCCATTTCCAAGACCGATCAATGACTGATGAACCTGATAACCTGATCCGCCGATATTTTCCGAAGGATTAAAAAAACTTTTGATCCTTTCAGTCCTGTAAGGCTGAAATATTGCCACCAGTATCAAAACGGGAATGATCAGTATCATCGAAGAAGCCAGATGTTTCATTTTCATTCCTGATATGTAGAACATTGAATATCCTATCAGAAATATCATCATGGATGTTGAAAAGGCCGGTTGTGCAACTACAAGAGCCACCACAACTGAAAGTATTCCAAAATGGTAAAGATACCCTTTTATAAAATTTTCTGTCTCCGACCTCATTTTGTTCAGACTGAATGCAAAGAAGAAAATTATCATGTTTTTTGCGACCTCTGATGGCTGAAATCCGAATATCCACCTTGTTGCACCTTTAATATTTTGGGCATGGTTCGATATCAGAAGATATACAAGAGCAAGAAATGTCACTGCAGAAATAAAATAAATTAAATACTTTGAGTTGTAAACCCTGTAATTGATTACCATAGCTGTCAGAAAAGCTATAAAAGCAACCAGAACATTTTTTACCTGATTGGTAACGAAAAAATTCTCATTCCCGAATCTTTCCACAGCAATATAAGATCCGGCGCTTATGACCATTATAGAACCGAATATAACGACAGATAATATTATTGCGAGAAGCAAAAGATCGTATTTGTAAACCTCCTCCTTAATCCTTTTCAGCATAGTCATTTCCCCGGATTAGTTTTTCAAGTTTCATAGCTCTTGATCCCTTAACAGCGATTTCAGAGCCGTTTTCCGCTTCTTCATCAAATCTTGTTTTCAGATCTGCAAAATTTTCAAAAAAATAAACATTCTTGTCCTCCATACCACCATTCTGAAGAGCTTCTTTCATGTTTTCACCTATCAGAAACAATTTTTCGGCACCACTATTAAGAGCGTGTCTTATTACCTCTGAATGATACTTCCCGGACATTTCTCCTAATTCAAGCATATCCCCAAGAACGATCAAATAACGAACTTCTGTTAATTTAAGATCATTTATCATTTCTTTAACGGAAGTGGGATTGGAATTATAGCAGTCAAGAAGAACTGTGGAATTTTTATATTTCACGGTCTCGTAACGATTTGAAGAAGGAACATATTCGGACAATACTCCGGCAGTGATTTCAGGACTTACACCGAGTTCAGTTGCGGCTGCAGCCGCGGCTAAAGCATTTTTTAAATTCAACATGCCTTTAACCTTCATACTCACAAAATTCCCCATAAAATAAAATTCGGGATACCCTTCACTGTTTAGACGGATAGAATCGAATCTGTGATTCACGCTCCCTCTCTGACCGAAACATGATATATTGCCTCTGTCCCATTCCTTCAGGTATTCATCGTCTGTATTTAGTATTATTTTTCCGCCTTTAGAATAAATATATTCAAAAAGGGATATTTTTTCCAAATATACTCCTTTCCTGTCATGCAGCTTTTCCAGATGTGCGTCACCGATATTGGTTATAAGTCCGAAATCGGGATCGGTGATTTCTGTCAGATATCTGATCTCTCCTTCCGAGTTGGTCCCTATCTCCACGACAGCCATTTCTGTTTTTTCCTCAATACGGAAAAGAGTCAGAGGGACACCGATAAAATTATTAAAATTACCTTTTGTTCCCACCGTATTAAATCTTTCTGAAAGAATATTTACAAGTATTTCTTTTGTGGTCGTTTTGCCGTTGGAACCTGTTATGGCAAAAACTAAAGTATCAAATGAACTTCTCCATATATATGCAAACTCACCGAGAGTTTTAATCACATCATCGGTATAAATCACCGGAAACTTCCCTGTGTTGACATAGTTTTGGGACACTACGGGTATGCAGTTCTTTCTTACAGCATCCGGTATAAAATCATGGCCGTCTGAACGATTTCCGCTTATACAGAAAAATATGTTCCCTTCGCATAGATCTCTTGAATCTGTTTTTCCTCCGGTAACAGTAAACTCCGATGGTATGTTTTCATATTTTTTTACACTTTCACAGTTGAGGTATTTTTCTATATTTGTCATGCTTCTAAACTTCCGGTTATTTTCAGCACCTCATCTTTGTCAGAAAACGGATATTTTACACCATTAATCTCCTGACAGCACTCATGCCCTTTACCGGCTATAAGTATAACATCACCTTTTTCTGCTGTCGAGACCGCTTCGTTGATAGCCTTTCTTCTATCATTCTCGATTATGATCTTTTTCGTATTCAGCCCCGCTACAATACTGTCAGTTATAGATTTCGGATCCTCATATCTTGGGTTGTCTGTTGTGATGATAACCTTATCGGATAGTTCTACAGCGATTTTTCCCATAAGCGGCCTTTTGTTCTGATCCCTGTTCCCGCCGCATCCAAAAACAGTAATGAGCTTCCCTTTTTTGTAACTCTTTATGCTTTCAATAGTGTTTTTTAATGCGTCCGGAGTGTGAGCATAATCTATGACTACTTCAAAAGATTTTTTATATATTGTCTCCATTCTTCCGGGTATTATTACAGGTTTTTTCATTGCCGATACAACCTGACTTACGGTTATTCCTTTCTCAAAAGCACTAAGAATTGATGCCGCAATATTATAAGCCTGAAAATATCCTGAAAGATTTGTTTTTACGGTAAAAATTTCATCTGAATATATATAGTCTGTTACCAAACCATCATCCGTCATCTTTATACTGCTTATGAAAAGATCAGAGTTTTTATTTTTTGATGAATAAGTTTTAACCTTTTTTGAAGAAGCTGAAACGAACATCTCTGAATAAGGATCATCAAGGTTTATCAGCGAAACACCGTCTTTTTTCATATAAGATCTGAAAAGTTCAGATTTTACAGCAGCATATTCATTCATGTCTTCATGAAAATCAAGATGTTCTTCCGAAAGGTTCGTAAAAACTGCTGTATCGAAATATGTTTCAAGCACTCTTTTTAGAGTAAGTGAGTGGGATGAAACCTCAACGACTGCATAATCCAATCCCGAATTAACCATCTCGTTCAGATAACGCTGCAAAAAAACTGCATCCGGGGTTGTCCTTTCAGGAATAAAGTATCTTTTTCCCAAATCGTATTCAACTGTTCCTATCATTCCGCATTTTTTCCCGCAACTCTTTAGTATATGTCTGTATATATACGCGAATGATGTTTTGCCGTTCGTTCCTGTAACCGCAGTGAGATCAATCTTATCCGAAGGACTGTCATAAACAACCGAAGCCACCTTTGACTGTATAGTTCTGGAATCGGGAACTTTAATGTAGGTTACACCGTCTATTCTGTTTTTTATCTCTGTTTCAAAAATCACTGCCGTCGCACCATTAATGACGGCATCTGCGGCATAATCCGCACCATCACCGCTTAATCCTTTTACCGCTACAAAAATCGAATTCTTTAACCTTTCCCTTGATTCTGATGTAACCGATTCGATTTCTTTTTCTGTAAAGTTAAAAACATCACAATCTCCAATAACCTCTATCAGCCTGCTCAGTTTCAACGGGTCCTCCCTGTCAGAAGGTTGTTTTTAAACTGATGAGAAGCGAATAATGTACATATTTTAGCTCCTGAGGATTCATCATAAAAAATATCAGAATGCGAGTGGATATTGCCCCGACCTACAAGAACAGGATTTATTCCTGATGCACGCATAAGAGTTACCGCCTCACGGGAAGATAAGGATATCACATCCGGTATATGATCTTCGCCGTTACTCAATACACCTTCTGAATAAACTGACGATATGATCAGATGAGTATCGTCTGATACAAGATTGAAAGGTCTTACAGATTGATACGATACCACACTGCCTCTTTCTGCAATAACATAATTTATTCCGATTTCTTTCAATATATTTTCCGATTCAGACAACCTGAGTCCACGGAGTTCAGGAACTTCCTTGTATCTGACTGCCTGTGATCTTTCCGCAATATTACTGATTCTGTTTTCATCGTATATTCTGCTTATTATATTTTTGAAAACAGGCGCAGCAACTGTACCGCCGTATATTGAACCTCTCGGAGAGGATATCAATACAAGACAGACCAGCTTAGGATCGTCATAAGGCACTATGCCGATAAAACTTGCGTCGTAAAATCTTGATGAATAACTTCCGTCAACTACCTTTTGTGATGTGCCGGTCTTACCGCCTACTCTCAAACCTTCAATTTCAGCGTTTCTGCCGGTACCGTTTTCAACAGCATACCTCAGTAAGTTCCTTGTTCTTTGAGCTGCTGAAGCTCCGATTACCCGTCTGACCGGCTGAACATCATATTTTTTAACAACCCTGTTGTCTTTGTCTATTATTCCTTTAACTATCATCGGCTTTAATAGAGTCCCGCCGTTTGCAATTGCACTGTAGGCAACTGCCATTTGAAGAGGCGTCACGCTTATTCCCTGACCAAAACTTATTGTCGGTTGTGTCGTAAGACTCCAGTTCCTGAGCCTTGGAAACATTCCGCTAACTTCTCCGGTCAATTCAATATCTGTTCTGCTCCCGAATCCAAAAGCTCTCAAAAAAGAAAAATGTTTTGCTTTATCAAGTCTGGATGCAGCCAGAAGAGTTCCTATATTGCTCGACTCTGCAAATACATCTTTATATTTCATAAGTTCTTCTTCGTTCTCATGTGAGTCTCTGATCCTTCTTCTGCCTATCATTATACCTTTGTTATCGCAAAAAAACTCATCATCTTCTTTAAGCAGATTTTCTTCAAAAAGCATTGCTGAAGTTAGAGTCTTGAAGGTTGATCCAGGTTCATACATATCAGTTACAGGTGTCGCTTTTCTTGCCGAAGGATCAAACCGGCCCGGATCGTTAGGATCAAAGTCAGGATATCCTGCCATAGCCATTATTTCGCCTGAGTTAGGCTCCATCAATATTACAACACCTTTTTCGGCCTTCCATCTTTCCACTGCTTTTTTTAGTTCATCCTCAGCTATGGCCTGATATGACTGGTCTATGGTTAGAACTATACTGTGTCCCGGTTCAGGTTCTTTTTTCAGATTCACCGATCCGTAAGACCTGTTCTGCATGGCGTCTCTGTATATATACTCCCAACCGTCAATACCGGTAAGCTGTTCACAAAATTCTTTTTCTATCCCGCTTAGACCTTCTCCGTCAATGTTTGTATATCCAATGATATGGGAAGCTGTTCGGCCGTTTGGATAGACTCTGTTTGGTGTAAGTCTGAATGATGCCGCAAAACTCTCTCTTTCTGTTAGTGCTCTCAAAATATCGTTTTTCTGTTTTTCGGTCAGATTTTGTGTAAGCCACAAAAATCCGTTTCTGGAGTTTAAACCCTTAAGGTAATTCCTGTGATCACCTCCTGTAATTTGAGCAATTCTTTTAGAAAGCCCGGCTTTGTCCTCCACGGCTCTTGTGTTTATTCCAAAAGCGTAATTCATTCCTATGTTTTCGGAGAGTGTTCTGTACCTTCTGTCGTAAATATTACCCTTTGGTGCATACACGATCATTCTTTTTCTTGACTGAGCACTATATCTTTCGGAGTAACGACTGTGATTGATTATTTGTACATTTATCAGTTTTACTATAATAATGAAATAAAGCAGAAGTCCGGTGCAGCCCGCAAAAAATACTCTTGATATGTTTTTTCTCTCAAATCTTGAAGATATATTCTTTGCAGTGCGATCTGAATTTTTCATCAGTTTTTCATCTTTCCGGGTAAATATTTTTATCTGTTATCATAGTCAAATTAATATTTGTATCAAACAACTCAGGCATATTTGAATTGTGACCTGATTCGAAAAGCTCTTTTTTGTCGACAATGGTAAAGCTTTTAACATCGCTTGAAAGATATCTCATCTTAAGATCATTCTCTGCATAATTTACTATATCGCTGAAAGTGAAGATTTTTTCATTAAAAGAAATCAGCCTTTCCAGCTCTTCTTCAAGAATTGACTGTTTTGTCATAAGCCTTACTGTGTCTCTTGAAACTGATTTGATCTGAGACTGTATAATAACATGTGACCCTATGATCAATGCCAGAAATAGCGTTTTAAGTACCAGCCCGAAAACCGAAATTCTTCTGTTCAGACTTTGGACTCCGTTTCCTCTTACATATTTCTGTGCCATAACATGCTCCTATATTTTTTCGTATACTCTTAACTTTGCGCTTCTTGATCTTGAATTACGCTGAATTTCATCATCTTCAGGTCTGATAACTTTTCCTGTTACATTTATGATCTCCGGTACCGTTTCGCACATGCATCTTGGAAAGCTTACGGGACATGTACATTTTCTTGAATTTTCCGATATAAAACTCTTCACTATTCTGTCTTCCAGTGAATGATACGAAATAACCCCTGCTCTTCCACCCTTCTTCATTATAGAGACTGAGATATCTAAAGCTTTTTTTATTTCGTCCAGCTCGCCGTTCACAACAATTCTGATCGCCTGAAAAATTCTTGAAAGAGACTTCACTCTATGCCTGGATCCAACTACTGAAGATACTATATCAGCGAGATCTTTAGTATTTTCGATCTCTCTTTCCGACCTTCGGGAAACTATTCTGGCAGCTATTTGAGCAGATCTGTTCTCCTCTCCAAATTCAAAGAAGATTCTTTGAAGGTCTTTTTTGCTGTAGTTATTTACGATATCTCTTGCAGAAATTTCATTTTCAGGATTCATCCTCATATCCAGAAGTCCGTCAAGTGAGTGAGAAAATCCTCTTTCCGGGTCATTAATCTGTTTTGAAGAAACTCCCAGATCGAAGATTATTCCGTCGAATTTTTGACCGTAAATAATATCCGTAATCTCTTTCAAACTTCCAAATTCAATATTTACAGCCTTAAAGTTCTTTCTGTCCTTAAGTCTTTCAGATGCGAAATTTATCGCTTCTGGATCTCTGTCAACTCCTATCACAAAACCATCTTCTTCCAAGTGGTTCAGGACAGCTTCAGAATGCCCTCCGCCGCCAAGAGTACAGTCAAGATAAGTGCCATTCCTGTTCCTTACAATATACTTAACTATCTGGTCTGTCATTACCGGTATGTGATAGTTACTGAAAAACATATATAATTAACCTCTCGCAGAAAAATTTTCCGCTACCGAAGTAGCGGAGGAGAATTATTTTATTCTAATGATCTTTTTTTTTGCTTCTGTTCAGTATGCCGTGAAAATCCGGTTCTTCGGTTTGCGCTGTAATCTCTTTCGAGTAAATTTCAAACACTTCTTCGGACCACACCTGAAGTCTGTTTCCGCCAAAACCCTGAATGAACAGGTTTTTTGATGCTTTTATATATTTGAGAAACTCTTTGGGAAATGTCATTCTGGACATACCGTCAAGCGACGCCTCGTCACATTTCAGAGTAGTGAAAAGCGACAGCTCGTCATCCGAAAGACTAATTTCCAGCTGCTCATAAAACAAAACCCACTCTTCATCCGTAAAAACATAAAAAACAGGGTATTTTTCATCCGATCCCGGCTTTTTCACATAATCTTTGTAAAGGTGAAAAACATTAAATTTTTCTCTTTTGGTATCCTCGTGGTCTTCGGGAAGTATTCTTTTCAGAATCTTTTTGAAATTAATTCGCCCTTTTTCATCCAGTGAGTATTTGTATTTACCCGAAAAGACACCCATTTTATACACTTTCATACATTTTTATACACTGGGAGTAAATTATACAATACTTAAGCCTTTGTCAAGTCTTTTATTATTTTTTTTTAAAATAAAATAACCGCCGGTTGGCGGTTATAAGGGATCTATATTTTTTAAGGTACAATTACTCTATAACTGATCCGACATCTTCTCCGTTAAGAAAACCTTTCAGGTGACCTTTTTTCAAAAGATTAACAACACCTATTCTTAATGAATTTTCAAGCGAAAAACTAACAGCTGTTATGTCAAGTACTCTCAGGTTTTGTTTCATAACTTCCATATGCGACAAAGATCTGATCTTTTTTGCCCCCGCATTTGTTACAGGGTCTGAATCATAGATTCCGTCAACTTTTGTAGCTTTGATCATAATATCTGCACCTATCTCTTTTGCACGCAATACAGCTGCAGTATCGGTAGTGAAAAAAGGATTACCGGTCCCACAGGCGAAAATGACCACTTTGCCGTTTTTAAAATGATCCAGTGCCTTGCTGATAATTACCTGATCGGCAATCTTATCAATTGATATTGCACTTTGAATGACAGAATCTATACCGGCATTCTTCAGGGCATTATGAAGAGCTATAGAATTTATCATAGTGGCGAGCATACCCATCTGATCAGCTTGCACCCTATTCATACTCTCCGCATTTTTTGAAAGCCCCCTGAATATATTACCCCCTCCGATAACTATACCGGTTTCAACACCCGTTGCGCATACTGATGCAACTTCTGATGCTGTATAGCTCAGTACTTCAGGATCGATACCGTATCCCTGACTGCCGACCATCGCTTCGCCGGACAATTTTATAAGTACTCTTTTAAATTTTCTGTTCATGTGATATTTTTCCTTAAAATATAAAGAAAAGCCCCGGTTGATCCGGGGCAATACAAACTTACCCGCCGATCTGGTATCGAACGAAATTATCGATCTTTACATCAGACCCTACTTCCTGCTCAACTTTTGATATAAGCTCTCTTACTGTCATTTTTTCTTTAACATATTCCTGATCCAGAAGACAGCTCTCGGCAAATATTTTTGCTTTACGGCCTTCTACTATCTTTTCAATTATATTTTCCGGTTTACCTGAGTTTTTAGGATCTTCCTTCAGCTGTTTTCTGATGATATCCAGCTCTTCGTTAACATATTCAGGATCAAGACCATCCGACGATAGTGCTTTAGGAGCCAGAGAAGCTATCTGAAGAGTAAGATTCTTTGCCAGATCCTGTATCGCGGGATGAGAAACTGCTGACTTATCTTCAATGCTCAATCCAATAATAACTCCGATCTTATAATTCATATGGATGTAAAATGAAGCAAAATCCGCTTTCATCCTTGTGTACTCGACTATAGTAATATTCTCACCAAGTTTCGCCCTGATCCCGGTTAGTTCATCAATTACAGAACTGCTCTCAAATTCACCAAAATCTCCGGAATAAGCTATAGATGACATTTTATCGCCAAAACTATTGAACTCTTCGGTGTTTCTTACCGGCTCTGTTTCGCAGGTGAGTTTAAGCATGGAAACAACAGTATTATCGTCAGATATTTTGCAGAATATTTTTCCTTCATTAGTCTCATTGCTCAATCTTTTAGCTGCTTTCGCCATACCTTTTTCTCTCAGGATATTAACGGCTTTTTCAAAATCACCGTCGGATTCGGAAAGCGCTTTCTTGCAGTCCATCATCGGGGATCCGGTGGATTTTCTGAGGTCGCCAACCATTTTTGCAGTTATTTCAGCCATTATTTTTCTCCGATATTGTTTTGATTTTCCTTTTTTTCAGAATCATTACCGCTTTCTCCGTCAGAACTTTTTCTCAATGGTCTCCTGGGAGTTCTTTTTCTGTCTGTTCTTTCCGGGTGTTCTTTGGGTGATCCGGCTTTTTCGTCCGCCGATTTAATATTTGCAACCTGACTCGCCTCGAGAATAGCATCGCTGAAAACCTTCGTGATGAGTCCGATTGACTTAAAAGCATCGTCATTAGCAGGTATGACATAATCCAACCCGTCTATATCTGAATTTGTATCACATATAGCAAAGATCGGTATTCTCAACTTTTTAGCCTCTTTTATGGCAATGCTCTCTTCCAGGGTGTCAACTACAAAAATCGCATTGGGTATCACCTTCATCGTCCTGACCCCATCAAGGACTTTCTTCAGCTTGGCTTTTTCTTTTTCTATGCTGATTATTTCTTTCTTGTTAATTTTCTGATATGTACCGTCAGTTTCTTTTCTCTCAAGTTCCTCGAGAGTTTTTATCGAATTCCTTATAGTCTGGAAATTAGTGAGAAATCCTCCCAGCCATCTTTCTGTAACATAGTTCATCTGACATCTTTCTGCCTCTTCTTTCAGAAGGTCTTTTGCCTGGGGTTTGGTTCCCACGAACAATATCTTTCCTCTCTTCGAAACGATCTTCATTGCCGCATTGCACGCTTCATCGATCTTTTCGACCGTTTTGTTGAGATCTATCAGATGTATGCCCTTTTTCTTCGTGAAAATATAGGGCCTCATCTTAGGATTCCACCTTTTTGACAGATGCCCGAAATGCGCACCGGCCAGAAGTAGCTGCTGTACTGTTACTCTTGACATTTTTTCTCCTTTTTTCTTGGGGTTATACGCTTTTGCGCATCCCGGCTTCATTGCCGGGATTATCCGTAGCCGGATCATTTCTCCCGTTGAAACAGTTTTCTGTTATAAACCGCACCCCAACTAGGAGATCACAGGCTACTTTAATTTTATCATTATCTCTTCGAGAACTGATATCTTTTTCTCGCCTTTGCCAAACCGTACTTTTTTCTTTCCTTTTCTCTTGAATCTCTGGTAAGCATTCCGGCTGCTCTCAAAATCCTTTTGTAACTTTCGTCAACAGCTACGAGAGCACGGGATATCCCGAGTCTGGTTGCACCTGCCTGGCCCGACAGTCCGCCGCCGTTAACATTTACGAAAACATCAAACTTACCACTGTTACCGGTCAACTCTAAAGGCTGTTCAAGGTCCATTTGAAGAAGTTTCTTTTTAAAGTAATCAAGACTTTCCGTATTATTCACGATTATCTTTCCTGAACCTTCCTTTATTCTTACTCTTGCTGTCGCAGACTTTCTTCTGCCTATCGCCAGGTGAAATCCGTTAATAGTTTCTTTCATTTTATCCTAATCCTTTGTTTTATTTTTAAACTGAAAGTATCTCTGGTTTCTGGGCCGTGTGAGGGTGATCAGGGCCTTTGTACACTTTTAGCCTTGTCAGCCTTCTGTCTCTCATTTTATTTTTTGGCAACATACCGCTGACAGCAGAGGTGATTATCCTTTCAGGATGCTTCTCTCTGACAGCAGCGACACTGGTGAATGACTCGTTACCCGTGTAGCCCGTATGTTTGAAATACATTTTTGAATTCTCTTTGTTTCCGGTAAGAACCACTTTTTCCGCATTTACCACGATCACAAAGTCGCCCAAATCAATATGCGGTGTGTAGAGCGGCTTGTTTTTACCGGTCAATCTGCGGGCTATCTCGGTCGCTATCCTTCCAAGATGCCTGCCTTCAGCATCAACAATATGCCATTTTCTGTCAATATCGCTGTGCTTTGCACTAATTGTTTTCATTGTTTCTCCTGTTTCCTATTTTAAATTTATCACAGTCACTGTCACTTCTCTTTCACCATGATCATCTCTCTGGTGCAAAAGAGATATACGAACATCATAATTGACTTTTTTGTGCTCAAGTCAATCGTTTTCGCACGAACTTATAAATATAATCTGATGCAAAATAAAATGCAACTCTTTAAATAAAAAAAAATTACTGTATAAAATAGCCTATTCTCTCCCACCTGACCGATTTCAGGAATCTGTATAAAGGGTAGTCTGAATCAAAAGAGAAGTATACCATAACAGGCTTTCCTATTATTAGATCCTCCTGAACAAAACCCCAAAATCTGCTGTCGTAACTGTTGTCCCTGTTATCACCTATCATGAAATAATTTCCGTCAGGAACGGTCAAGGGGCCGAAGTTATCCCTGTTACCCAGTCCTTTATAAATACCTCTCTGGATCGCGCCGGGTGGATATGTGTTTCTGTCAGCGAAACGGGCCCTGGGCCAGCCTTCTTTATAACCCGGATCGTTTTCAAGCGTATCGAAGAAATAACCGAAAGGTTTTCCGTCCACATAAAGTTCTTTGTTAATGATCTCGACCGTCTGCCCCGGCAGCCCTACACATCTTTTGACATAATAAAGCCACTGTTTGAGATTTTCGTCATAATGTCTGAAAACCACTACATCCCCGCTTTTTATGCTTTTAAAAAGCGGGGTTTTGAACCACGGAACACCGAATCCGATCTGGGTAAAGGGTATTCCGATCCTGTCGGGAGTTCTGAACCCGTACACAAACTTGTTAACAAGCAGCATATCTCCCACCATAAGGGTTTTTTCCATAGATCCTGTCGGTATCCTGTAAGCTGAAACTACAAACGACATTATAAGAAAAAGTGTTATTACAAGCGTTAACGCCGGCTTAAGAAGTCTCAGATAATCAGTTTTATTTTCTTCGTTCATCAGTACTAAATCCTGCTTCAAATTAAATTCAGCGAATAGTATGATTTTTTTTTCGTTTTGTCAATTCTTATTCAAAACAGCTATTTTTACGGAACTTTTAATGCGATGTTCATTATAAAAGTTAAATTCAGCTTTCATTGTCAATTATTTTTTGTTAAATTTGTAGGAATAGCGTTATACTAAAATTAAACACGGAAACAATTTATGATCACACTTACCGATCTTTCGAAAAATTACGGTCGGGTCCAGGCTCTCAAAAGCGTATCTTCTACGATCAGAAGCGGAGAAATTACAGGGATACTGGGGCCCAACGGCGCAGGAAAAACGACTTTACTGAAGATAATAACCTGCTTCATATACCCTACTTCAGGATCAGTAAATGTCGGCGGGTCAAGTGTTTTCAGAGACAGTATGAGGATCAGGAGTATGATAGGATATCTTCCCGAGAATGCACCGTTATATTCTGATTTGAGCGTTATAGATTATCTGAGATTCATTTCAAAGATAAGAAATATTCCTTCAAAAATGATATCCGACAGAATTTCATCAGTTTCAGATTCATGCGGAATAAAATCTGTTGCATATAAAAGGATCGATGCTCTTTCAAAGGGCTACCGCCAGAGAGTCGGGCTTGCTCAGGCACTCATTCACGATCCTGAGATAATAATTCTCGATGAACCTACATCAGGGCTTGACCCGAACCAGATCATGGAGATCCGCGACATGATAAAGCAACTCGGCAGGAAGAAAACAATGTTATTTTCAAGCCATATCCTTCAGGAAGTTCAAGCTGTGTGTGACAGGGCGCTTATTATAAACAGAGGCGAAATAGTAGGAGACGGGGATCCGAACTCAATGCAATCAGAATCTTCGGCTCGTAAAGAACTTCTTCTTACTGTGAAGGTAGAGAACGATATTTCGAAAAAGATTACTGACCTTTCATCTGTTAATACAGTCAGAGTATTAAAGAAATCCGAACAGGAAATAACATACCTTATCGAACACGAAGAAGATATCAGAGAAAAATTATTCGATCTTTGCGTTCAAGAGAATGCAAAGATCATAGAAATGCGATTTGAAAAACATTCACTGGAAAAAATCTTTAGAGAACTAACTGCTTAAAAGGAGCAAATAATGAGATCATCTCTGGTTATAGCCGGAAAAGAAATAAAATCATATTTCGCGACACCATCAGCATATATAATACTGGTTCTGTTCACAGGAATCACGGGATGGTTTTTTACCAACACCCTTTTTATTGAAGGGGGTCAGGCTGAAATGTCATCGTATTTTGGACTGACACCATTTTTATACATGTTCATTATTCCTGCACTGACTATGAGATCAATAGCAGAAGAAAAAAAGACCGGCACAATGGAGGTAATGACAACTTTTCCTGTTTCGGCTTTAAGCATAGTTACAGGCAAATTTCTTGGTGCCTTTTTTATAGTAATTCTTTCCCTTTTTCTTACCTTCCCTGCGTTACTGACGATAGGAATACTTGGAAAACCTGACTGGGGAATAGTCTTCACCAGTTATGCCGGACTGATTATGATGGGCGCATCTTTTACTGCAATAGGAATATATTGCTCCGCTGTCACAGAAAATCAAATGATAGCATTTATGATCAGTTTTTTTATAATATTTATTCTTATGATGCTTGATTCAATGCTTGTATTTTTACCTTTTACACTTATTTTTGACTACATCAGTGTAAACTCACATTACCATAACTTCTTGAGAGGAATCATTGACACAAGAAATATTGTTTATTTTTCTTCTATGGCATTACTGTTCCTTTTTTCAGCAGCTAAATCAATTGAATCTGAACGCTAATCCAAAGGAAAACTACTATGATAAAAAATAGAAAATATGGATCTTTTCTCACAATTTTGATAATTCTGTTTACTGCAGTTATAATGAATATCTCATTTTATTTCTTTTTTAAAAGATTCGATTTTACGGAAGGAAAGATATATTCGCTTTCAGAATCCAGTAAAAATTTAGTATCGGAATTGGAAGAAGAATTAAAGATCAAATGTTTTTTTTCAAACGATCTGCCTCCTCAACTAAAATTGATCCCTTCACATATAAAAAATAATCTCGAAGAATACAGAGCTTATTCCAATGGAAAACTCACCTATGAATTTATTAATCCCTTCAGTATTGAGTTTTCGGAACTCATCATGAAATACCAGCTTCCCTCAGCACAGGTCCAGGTGCTGGAAAAAGACGAGTTCAAAGTTAAAAGGATCTTTATGGGAATTGTAATGACCTATGGTGACAGACATGAGATAATACCTTTCGTTCAGAGCGGAGATATGCCTGTAATTGAGTACGAGATTAGCAGCAGAATAAAAAAACTGATTTCAGAAAGTTTGCCATCAATAGGCATTCTCACAGGTTTCAGCTCAACTTCTTTCAATGACATGAGAACAGCAATGCGAATACTCCTTTCGCAATATAAAGTAGATGAGATTGATTTGATAAGCACAGTCCCTGATCCTGATGTGCACAGTGCATTTATTATTGCAGGTCCCGAAAAAGATTTTTCAAAAGAACAACTAAGAGCTATCGACAATTATGTTATTGCCGGCGGAAGGGCAGGTTTTTTTATTGATAAAACTAAACCGGACCTTGAAAAAATGGGAATAAGAGACATCAGGTCAAATATCGACTCTCTTACAGTATCATATGGTTTTAAAGTAAACAACGATCTCGTTGGAGACAGGCAGGCCGGTCTCATAACTGTAAGGCGGCAGAAGGGGTTTTTCAGTTTCGTAGATCAGTTGCGCTACCCTTTTATCCCTCAGATAACTGAACTGGACAGGGATAATCCGGTTACGCGCAGATTAGATCCGGTAAATCTGTATTTTCCGAGTTCTTTGGATCTTTCATATTCAGAAGGAAATAATACCGATATTAATATTATTGCCCGTTCATCGGAAAATTCATTCACACAGACGGAGAATTATTACATTTTTGCAGACAGAGACATTAGTGATTATACTTACGACAGATCACATCTTCCGCTTATCGCGCTTATTGAAGGGTCTTTCAGATCTTTTTCGGACTCTTCTGTAACCGGTGAAACAACCCGCATGGCAATATCCGGTAATTCCAGATTTTTTCTTGACGGTATTTTTCAAAATGACAGCGATATAGACCTGTTTCTGAATATTGTCGACTGGCTGACCGCTGACGATTCATTAATAGGAATTCGATCAAAAAATATCGAGTTCAGGCCATTAAAAGATGTAAGTGAAACCGGAAGACTTATTATAAAGTTGCTTAATTTAATATCAGTACCTTTTATAATTACAGTAACCGGACTTATGAAATGGATCAAGACCAGATCAAGAAAAGATTTCAGCCTCTAAAGAAAATTCTTCATCTTCATTCTTGATGTCGGTTTTACGAAAGGTGAATCCGATATCTCTCCTTCGAGTATTCTTGATTTTCCCTCTTCATTGAATGTAAGTTTAGTTCCGGTTTCGAGAGGTGTCTGAGACATTAGAAACCCTATCGGTCTGTTCTCAAGTGTGGGTGATATTACTCCTGATACTACATTTCCGATCTTTACACCTTCAAGATTCACATTCCAGCCGGGCATTGCTTTGCTGCGGCCGCTCATAATAAAAGGTATAGTGTAATGCCCGCTTCCCTCCTCTCTGATCTTTAGAAGTGCCGCCTTTCCTATAAAATCATGTTCCCAGTCAAATACAAAATTCCAGGGTGTGTTCAGAGCCGGTACATCCGGGCGTATCTCGTGACCGTGTAGAGGAAGGCCGGCTTCGGTCCTTAATGAATCCCTTGCACCGAGACCACACGGTTCTATTCCGTATTTTTCTCCTGCTTTTATGAGCATATCCCACATTTCGACGGCCCTGTCTGAATCAAAATACAGCTCGAATCCTATCTCTCCGGTATAACCTGTTCTGGAGAGGAGAACCGGTATGCCGCCAATAACAACCCCGTCTCTGAATTTAAAAAATCCGAATTTATTTAAAACATCCTCTCCTGCCAGATCTCTTATTATCTTCGGTGAGTCAGGGCCCTGAAGATCAAGTTTTGCGGTGCGGTCGCTCCTGTCTGTAACTGTCACGCCCCCGGGTGCATTCTCCATGATCCACTCAAGATCCGTTCGTATGTTGCCCGCGTTTACCACAAGCATCCATTTTTCATCATTGAATTTGTATATGATACAATCATCAATAACTCCGCCGTTTTGATTCAGCATAAAATTATAAGAGGCCTGTCCGTCACTCATGCCAAAAACATTGTTCGTAAGAAGTTTAGACATCATTTCTTTGCTGCCCGGGCCTGTTATATCAAATTCGCCCATGTGACAAATATCAAAAAGTCCGACATTTTTTCTTGTCGCATGATGCTCCGCACTCTGACCCTTTTTGTACCACAAAGGCATTTCCCAGCCTGCAAAATCCACTATTTTTCCACCGCTTTCAACATGTTTCTGGTATAGAACCGTTCTCATTTTCACGCTCCGTTGTTAAAATTATTTTTACGCCTCAGAATTTAATAATCCAAAACAAAAATTGCAATTTAAATCAAATAATTTTATATTACACAAATCAAATAATTTTGAGAGCAAAATGGTCACAAAAACAGGTAAAAAAAACTATAAGAAAATAACTGACTACTCAACTTTTCTTTTAACCGGTGAAGACAGATACTCAATAGAGATTAAAATATCAGAGATCGTGTCAGAATATTTGGAACAGGATCTTAAGGATTTTAACTATTCTGTCTTCAACGAAGAGAATATGGACCCGGTCACTATCAGCTCCGAGCTATACTCCCTGCCCGTAATGGCAGATCAGAGAATAGTTGTTGTCTCTGATATAGATAAAGCACCTTTATCGTTACTGGAAATGCTGTCGGTATTTATCAAGAAAAATATCAGTACTTCAATACTTATCCTGTCCGGTACCAAACCGGATAAAAGGAAATCTTTTTTCAAAGAGCTTTCCGCAAAAAAAACCTGTCTTTCTATTGAGTTTAAAGAAAAGAACGACAGAGAAATTATTCAGTGGATCAGCAATCATATCAGATCAAAAGGTTATAATATCTCAGTCGGAGCACTTCAAATGCTCTCTCTTTCACTCTCTTCAAATCTATCACAGATATCCTCTGAAACTGACAAACTGATTGAATACTGTGAAGATAAGTGTATTTGCGAGGATGATGTTGAAAATGTTATGGGCATTTCAAAAAAGTATAATATATTCAAACTACAAAAAGCTGTTGCAGAAAAAAACCTTAAATCAGCATTGATGATCTGCGATAATATTCTAAAGGATAAAGGCAACAAAACCGATCCTATATCTATCAATCTTTTTCTTTCAAAAATGTTCACATCAGCATTTGAAATTGGATATAATTCCATTGCTTCAAAAATATCAATAGAAAGATCTGCAGCCGCTTTAGGATATAATAATCCATGGAAAGATGCCGATATTCTGACCTGTTCGAAAACATACAGAACATCAGAACTGTTAAGAAACCACCGGTATTTTCTTGAATGTGATATCAAACTTAAATCATCCTATCAGAGTCCCGATACAGCTATTTTTCTATTGCTTGAAAAGATTATCAGTCATTCAGACGATAACTCGTTCATCTATCTTGATTATTTCGACAGTGTAAGAAAGTGAGAATATTATGAAGTGCCCAAAATGCTCTATGAGCGAAACTAAAGTTATTGATTCAAGATCGGTAAAAAGTGATTCAGCTATTAGAAGGAGAAGAGAGTGTAACGACTGTGGTTTTAGATTCACAACCTATGAGTATGTTGAGAAAATTGAAATGATGGTCGAAAAACAAAGCGGAACGACCGAGGAATTTGAACTTCAGAAAATCAGAAACGGCATCATGATAGCCTGCCGTAAAAGACAGATAACTCCTGAACATATTGAGCGTCTGGTAAATGAAATATACAACGAGCTGGTTTCAACGAGCGACAACAACGGCATAATCAGATCGTCACTTATCGGAGAACTTGTCATGCAGAAACTAAAAGAAACTGACGAAGTTGCTTATATAAGGTTCGCTTCTGTTTACAGAAAGTTCAAAGATGTTAAAGAATTCATGTCAGAACTGCAGAATATAGTAAAGTAAAATGAGTTTGATAAAGATCAAAGGTCATATATGTTCTTCGTTAACCTCACTTCTATACCTTCTCTTTCCACCCTCATGCTACATCTGCTCTGAATATCTTGATGATGAACTTCTGGTTTGCAAAAAATGCCTCAAATCATTAAAAATCCATAAAAACGAAAATAAAAATCATCTTTCCGTCTTCTGTTACGACAGTAATATCAGGGTTTTGATACATGCTTTAAAATACGGCAACAGACCTTTGATCGGGAGAATTATCGGAAGGGAAATGGCAAAAAGACTTAAAGATCTTCTTTCAAACGAAAATTCACTGCTTGTACCTGTGCCTCTTCATAAAAAAAGATTGAGAAAAAGGGGATATAACCAGAGCCGCCTTATATCTGAAGGTATTTCTGATATCACATCAATCCCCGTTGATGAATCTTTTCTTACAAGAAAAACAAATAATGTCTCGCAAACTATTCTGGGTTCAAAAGAAAGAGCTGAGAATGTTATGAATATTTTTTGTTCAAGGACGCTCTCAGAAAGTGAAAAGAGCAAAAATGTTTATTTGATTGACGATCTCATAACAACAGGGGCAACATCAAAAGAGGCCTGTAAGGCCCTCAGGAGTGCAGGAAACGAAAAATTATTCCCCATAAGTGCCGCCACCAGTTCTAACGATTTCATGTAAAAACTATCAGCAGCCATGCTCTTGAATCCTGCCACGGAATGATCTTTAATTTGTAATTACTGTATATAATCTTTCCGTTTTTATGCTTAAAACCGGATTTGCCTTCACCCTTTTCCTGCAAATAAAGCTGCTCCAGTGTCTCCTGTTCAGGAAAAACAGTCTCTCGTTTATCGATTATATCATGTACCTTTTTTCCGACAATATATGATCTTGTGTAGCCAAGACTTTCCTCTACCTGGTCATTTAAATCAAGTATGCACTGATCGTATGGGTCTATTACAAAGACCATTTCTGTAAAATGATTGAATATCGTTCTGAACTTTGCCTCAGAAAGCAAAAGATCCCTTTCGACTCTTCTTTTCTTTTTCAGCTCATCACCTTTTATCAAAGCTGACTCTATTGAGGGTATGAGTTTTTCCAGTTTAGATTTAAATATATAATCTACTGCACCATATTTTAAAGTGTCGATTGCAATATCTTCATTAATTGTACCTGAAAGAATAATCGTGGGAATGTCGGGATTGATCTGTCTTACCATATAAAGTATTCCGTAACCGTCAATATCCGGCAGGCTGAAATCGGCAAGTATAACATCAAATTTCATAGTTTTAAGCGATATTTTGAAATCGTTTTTATTCTGAACATGAAATAAAGTATACTTGAGTTTTCCGGTATTAAGTTTATCTCTGATAAGCTCAACATCAAGCTCGTCGTCTTCGAGGTAAAGGATTGAGATCTTTTTCATGCCCCCTCCTTAGTGTCTGAATTGGCAACCGCTATATTTCCGTATACCGTACATGCAACAAACAAAGCCTCCAACCTTAAAAACACAGAAACACCCGGTCTTCAACTGATCAAATTCAAAATTCTATCTTCAAAGGCAATATAATACAATAGAGTAGTAAAATCAATTAAATTGTTAATAAAAAATTATTTTTTGTTATCATCATTTATTTTTTCGATTTCTTGTAAATTCTGCTTTAATGAGCTTATCTCATTCATTATCTTACCCGCAATTGCCTTCCATGTTTCAGGTGTATTGGGCATACTGAAATATTCGTCAAAAAATATAGGTTTGCCAATAATAACTCTTATCTTTTTCCCAATTTCCGGTATAGTTTTTCCCACGGGAAGCATATTCCTCATACCTTCATGATAGCAGGGTACTACTTTGACCTTTGCTTCATATACTCTCTTGCCCACACCGGCTTTACCCTCAAGCAACTCTCCTGTCCGGCTCCTGGTACCTTCAGGAAATATATGGACTATATTTCCTTCTTTCAATTTTTCAGTGACCTTTTTCTGAGAAAACTGATCGATACCCTTTCCCCTTTCAACAGGAATACATTTTACATGATCCATATACCAGGAAAGCAACCTGTTCTTATAAAAATTACCATATTCGGGTGTATGATAGGGAAGCCATTTGTAGGAAAAAAGCGACCTTTTAAAGAACACTGTACAGTCAATGAATGCAGAATCAAACATTGTAGTATGGTTGGATGCGAATATAAATGGCGCTTTTTCATTCTTTATATTATTTAATCCATAAAATCTCGTATTATTCATAACATACAACAATATCCAGACAAATATGCTTGTCAGTAAAGTGAGAACTTTAGATACCATTCTAAATATAAAAGTTTCTTTTGGCGGTATCCAGCGGCCGCATGTTTTATTAGTCTCTTCTTTTCCCTGCATCTCTTCCTGCCAAGAATATACATTTTATTCACCTCTGTAATTTATCCTGTTGCAGACTAATAATCAAGTGTATTATTTATGCCAATTATTTTATGTTTGCTAAAAATAAAAAGATGATTTAATATTCAAACGATTAATTGGAAGGCCGGATGCAAAAAACCGCGATATTTATAACTTTTCTTTTAACATTATCACTACAGTGTATGAATATGTCCGTGTATGATGATAAAATATATATTTTGGACGGATTCAACAGAGAGCTTTTTGTTTTTAATGACGACGGTTCAAAAGAACATACTGTATGTCTTAAAAATATTTCAAGATCAGGATACTTTGATTTTTTTATAAAAAGAGACCGTTTCTACTCACTGATTCACGACTGCTTTAATGGTTCGGTATATGTTTTGGATGAAAAATACGAAGTCAGAAAAACTATTACTTTAAAAAATATTTACGAAGAAGAGATTGCTCCAAAAATATATCCGGCAGGTTCCAGTTCGATGTTTTTTTCAACATCCGATTATTTAAGTATATACATTTTGAGAGACAATAGAGCCAGAATGATCATTCTTTCTGAAATACCTTACACAGACTTCTTCTCTGACGGCAAAAATATATTTCTTCTTTATAACGATCATATTTCAGTATATACCGTCTCCGGAATTTTTATCAAAAAGATCCCTTTACCGTTACCCGAAACTCCCTACTCCTCTTTATACATCACATCCTCACACATATTCTTACATAACCTGTATGGTATCACATATTTAAAGAAAGATCTGTCGGATAGCGGTTTTATGGAAGATATGTCAATAATTTCATACGCAGGAACGGGAGACACTTTGTTTTATTCTTCAATCGTATCAAAGATCAAAATCTGGAGAGCCAAAAATTGAAAAAGGGCCTTGTGCTTTACGGCAACGGTACGGATTATACCGTTTCTTACGAAGGCAAAGATATCATTGCAAGGCTTAGGGGTAAGCTGCTCCACACGACGAAAAGATCACATCATCCGGTATGCCCGGGGGATTCAGTAAAACTTGTAGAAAGCGGA
Organism: Candidatus Delongbacteria bacterium; assembly: GCA_007124045.1. Classification (GTDB taxonomy): domain Bacteria; phylum UBA4055; class UBA4055; order UBA4055; family UBA4055; genus SLFX01. The sequence continues at coordinate 29,187 of SLFX01000181.1, forward strand.
GAGGAGTTCGTCATTGATCAGATACTTCCCAGAAAGAATAAGATTTCCCGGCCTGCGAACTACGGAATAAGAAAAGAACAGGTTATAGCTTCGAATCTCGACTACCTGTTCGTCGTAGCCTCAGTTTTTTCCCCAAAACTGAATACGGGGTTCTTAGACCGTATCCTTGCATACAGTAATATGCAGATGATAGAAACAAAGATTATCATCAATAAGACAGATTACGGAATAAGCGAAGAAGAGCAGGAAAGCATAGACGGCTACAGGCAGATAGGGTTTGAAGTGATAGAAACTTCAGTGACCGAAGGAATTAATCTCGAAAAGGTCAAATCTGCTGCAATTGGGAAAATTACTGCTTTCGTTGGAAATTCCGGAGTTGGAAAATCCTCGATATTGAATAGCATAGACCCGGATATAAACCAAAAGGTAAAAGAAACTTCAACTTATTCGCTCAAAGGAAAACACACCACAAAACAGGCAAGACTTTTTCCCATTGGAAAAGGAGGCTATATACTCGATACCCCGGGAATAAGAGAGTTCGGAATGTGGAATATGGATTTTGAGGACCTTAAAAATTATTTTCCGGAAATATACAGTATCAGTCCTGAATGCAGATACCACAATTGTCTTCACACGACAGAACCCGGTTGTGCGGTTATAAAAGCTGTCGAAAAAGGCAACATACCAATTTTCAGATATGAGAACTACCTTAAAATATTTGACACTCTATATGAGAACCGAAACCTGTATTTTAAAAAGGACAGATGAAAAGATTTTTATTTTTCAGCGTCTTTCTTAGTTGTCGTTTTTTTTGCGGCAGGTTTCTTTTCAGGAGCTTTTTTTTCAACAGCAGCCTTTTTAACAGGTGTTTCTTTATTTAATTTTTTTGCCGGAGCGGCGACTTTTTTAGGTGCCGTCTTTTTTACTTCAGGCTGCGAAAGGGTAATTGCCGATTTTTTGTTTTTCATTCTTGAATTTCCTGAAGAACCTCTGAATATTTTGCCTTTTTTTGTTTTTCTGTCGCCTCTACCCATTTTAATCTCCTGCTGGTTTTTATTTTTGATAAATGTAAGAAATTATTTATTTTCTATCCACTAAAATTTATATATTTTTCCCGTTTATTTCCCGTTTGTATTTATTCTGTATTTCTCCATAGGCAAAAGGAGCTTATGGTACATGTATGATGAAAGAATATAGAAAAGCATTGTAAAACCGAAAGGTATCATATATCCTGTATGCTCTATAAGATAACCGCCGATATTAGCCGTTATTCCCCAGGTAAAAAGCCATGAAAGAGTAAGAAGCCCGCTGGTTATAGATCTGTCATCCGGGTGAACAGCTTCCATAGAGAAATTCGTCGATATCGGCGCTGACATGTTCATAAAGGCATTTCTGATGAGAAATGCTGTTACCGCAAGTGGAAGGTACTGCGAAACTCCCAGTATGAGCAGGAAGGGAAGAGAAAGCACCTGTGACAAAATAACAGATCTGATCTTTCCGAGCTTTGCGGCAATAAGAGGAGCAGCAAGTGCTCCTCCGATAGTAAAAAATTGTGCCAGAGCGAAAAGCATACCGATGTTGTTTGCCGAAAGATCGAATCTGGTTCTGAAGTAAAGATTCAGAAACGGAATGGTCATGCCGGCTCCAAGGCCTACTACCATAGGCGGAATAACAAGCTTCATAAGCAATTTCTTTGGAGTTTTTAGCCTGTGCTTTTTCTTTGCGTCAGGCTCATCATCACTTACAATAATATTCCTGACTTTTATTTTTGAATAAAAGAATACCGAAAACACCGCCAGTACGAGATGAATGAATATAGCCGCCTTGTAGCCGCTTGAAGTTTCTATCCCCATTTCTAGCATAAGATCAGGAATACTTCCAGCTACAAGATTACCCGTAATTCCGGAAAGAAGCATAACGGCGTGGTTTATGGAAAACAGATGAGTTCTTTCTTTTTCTTCGCTGCTCTGCATCAGAAGTGGTCCGCCGATAACGGAATTGAAAGCTCCCGCAAAACCCGCGAGGGCTATGCCGGACATAATTGTGCGAAGAGTTTCGGCCTGAATAGCGATTGAATAACCTAAAGACATGATAACAGGTACTATTATCATAACAGGTTTTATCGGCATTCTTTTTATGAAAAAAGCCGCCGGAAAGATCATGAGCACAGTAGCATAAGTACCTACCGACAGTATATTCCCTATGCTGCCCTCTCCCATTCCGGAAGATTTGAGATAAAGATTAAAAAGAAGTGTAAAACCGGTAAACCCGAAACCCGCGAAAAAATTACCTATAAGATAATTCCATGCGTCCTTCTGGATTATTTTTGCTATGCTGTAATATTCTCTGACAATTTTTTTCACGGCCTGAAATATATACTAAAAAAGACAATTGTAAAGGTAAATATTAAGATATTTCTGTTTGAATTATTGTAACATTATCATACAATAAGCGATGGGTCGTTGAAGTGCTGAAATTCCAGTGTCCTGTTCTCCGGATCCTTTGCCCAGAAATGATATATGTTGAACTTAACATTCTCTACAGGATCCGAAGTTGAAATATCCTGAAGAACATCATGCATTTTATCCACATCAGTTTTTTTACTGTAAAAAAAGGTAATGCATGGCGAAACAGGCTCTATGGTGCCTTCACAGAAACCGAGAAGAAAATTCCCGTGCCTTAAAATAATACACTGCCCCTGATCACACCAGAGTTCCATACCTATCCTATTAATATAGAATTCCCTCATGAGATCAAGGTTTTCAGTTTTTAAAAAGACCAGTCCGGACACAATACCTCCGTTGTTTGTTCAAAAGCGGAGAGACAGGGATTCGAACCCTGGGCACCCGTAAAGATACAACGGTTTTCGAGACCGCCCCGTTCAACCGCTCCGGCATCTCTCCGATCTAAATTATACCACTGTAAAGTAATTTTTTTTTAACAGATAATCAAATAAAAAAGCCCCGTAATCCGGGGCCTAAAAAATACTCTCTAACAGCTATTTTAGCAGGATCATTTTTCTCGACGCTGTCAGTCCTTCGCTTTCAAGCTTGTAGAAATATACTCCGCTTGTGAGTTCCGCTCCTGAAAATACGAATTCGTGCGATCCTTTTCTCAGAATTCCCTCGTGCAATGTACTGACCAGCTCTCCTCTTGAGTTAAAGATACTCAGGGTGATATTTTTGTCGGAAGGAATATCGAAACTTATAGCTGTCTCGGGATTGAACGGATTCGGATAATTCTGATTCAGAACAAAACCTTCGGGAATATTATCACCTGTATAAATACCTGTAGTTCTGCCTCCAAACAAGACAATATTATCCACCCATGCACAATCTTCAAAAAATGAACCTGATCCGTCTTTCTGATAACGCCATGTAAAAACATGGGTTCCTTCCTCTATATCAAAATCATGATGCCGCCAGTCTGTATTTCCGCTCCTTCTGGCCCTTTCTTCACCGTTGATCAGAAACCTGAACAGATCCCAATTTGCTTCGGACGAAGCCTTTGAATAAAATGATAATGTTCCGGGAATGTCGTATACTACTTCCAGCTGCATAACAGAATTCTGGTTATGGGTTATGTCCCCTGAGCGTGCGCTGTATGAACCTTCATAAACTTCATCTGTGTCAATCACCCATCCGGCATGACCCGCAAATTCCCACGCAAGTTTAGAAAAATCTCCTGTCTCAAAATCCTCTACTGCGTAATTTACAGGATCGTAAACGCTTACGGTAATTTCATCTGTGGTCGTATATTCACCACCTGTACCTCTCAGTACGATAGTTGAAATCCCCTGTACTTCCAGGGCATTAAGATAAA
>SLFX01000111.1 GCA_007124045.1 Candidatus Delongbacteria bacterium
AGACCAGTTTTTTTCCGGATTTGAGGATTTTTGCCCCATCAGAAACAAGAAACGACAGAACAAGCTGGTTTCATAAGTTTTAATCCCTTCTCCGCATCCATGACAGGGTAAGGCTGTAGTTGATGTTTCGTTCCGGTGTGATCTCTGTTCCTGAAATATTAGAGTTTGGTAGGTCAGAATAGTTTAGGGCAATATTGAACGGAATTCTTCTGTCGGTGTTCATCCTGTAAAATGGCACCTGAATACCAAAGCCGTAAGTATATGCTTCAATAAAGTTTTTACTGCCCTCTGCCTGCTGACGGTAGTATCCGAATCTTATTGCCAGCATTTCATTTAAGAGCTTCTCTATACCTGCTGAAACTTTGGAATATTTGCTGTTTACATCATTCTGGTAATCAGATGTAATAGTAACGAAAAGCATCCAGAAGGTTCTGCTGAAAGGATTGGAGACTACGGGTATAAGTTCAATTTCAAAACCTCCGGATATAATTGAAGGAAGTTTTTCTCCGTCAAGATCCTGACTGTAGAAGTTCTTCAGGCTGGCACCTACTCCAGACCTGTATCTTATCCTGGAATTGGCGCCTCTATTAACATAACTGTGAAAACCCAGATCCAGGCTTAGTGCTGTTTCAGTTTGTACTTTTTCTGTCTCGACATTCTTAATTTTTTTCTCATAAAGGTTTCCGCCGACACCAAGAGTAAGAAATCTGCTGGTTCGGAATGCAATTACTCCTGTATAGGATGACAGCTCGTTGTTTATGTCACTTTTGAATCTTTTCGCTATGATTCCTGACATAAAAGCGTTATTGGCAAATCCTAAACCCGCAAATTCGAATGAAGAATCGTCATCATTTTCAAAGGGACCGTACGAAGAAAGTGAAACTGAAAATCTCTCAAATCTGGAAAACGATGCCGGATTGTGAAAAACAGAAAAAACTCCATCGGATATCACTGTGGATGTTTTACCCATTGCTCCGATTTTTGAGCTTGAATTTTGATAAAACAGCAATTCTTCAGCTGCTACGGGGTAGTTTGATGCAAAAGAGATAGAAACACTCATGACGAATACACAAAAAGCAATAAGTTTCATATTATAAACTCCAAAAAATTCAACACATTTAAAACAGTTGCAAAATTAAATAAATAATTATAAATCTGCAAACATTTTTTAGCTTATTCTCCGATGATCTTTACGAGGACTCTCTTTTTTCTTTTGCCGTCGAACTCTCCGTAAAAAATCTGCTCCCACGGACCGAAATCAAGTCTTCCGTCGGTTACGGCGCAAACGACTTCGCGCCCCATGACCTGCCTTTTTAAATGAGCGTCAGCATTATCTTCAAATCCATTGTGCCTGTACTGCGAATGTGGTTTTTCCGGCGCGAGCTTTTCCAACCAGACCTCGTAATCATGATGAAGCCCCGATTCGTTATCATTGATAAAGACAGACGCAGTAATGTGCATGGCATTAACAAGAACCAGGCCTTCCTTAATTCCGCTCTCATCAATACAATTCTGAACATCGTGAGTAATATTGACAAACTCTCTCCGGTGTCCGGTACAGAACCATAATTCTTTTCTGAACGAGTTCATTTTGGTCTCCTTCTTAATTTGCTGAATGTAATAAAAAAACAAAACAAATTCAATCCTAAAATTCTTGACTAAAAGGCATATTTTAAGTTATATTCAATACTTGATTTAAAGATGAAAGACAGACAGTAATTTAATGCGGAAAAAAGGAATGAAAGAGATACCTAAAAACTATGACCCCAACCTTATTGAGGAAGGGATCTATTCCAAGTGGCTTGAAAGAGGCTATTTTAAAGGCAAAGTTAATAAAGACAAAAAACCTTATACGATAGTGATCCCTCCGCCGAATGTGACAGGTATGCTTACGATCGGGCATGTGCTGAATAATACGCTTCAGGATGTGTTCATCAGATATTATAAGCTGAAAGGATATGAGACCTGCTGGGTTCCGGGGACTGACCACGCTTCTATTGCAACCGAGGCGAAAGTGACTGCGATGCTTAAAGAGCAGGGGATAGACAAAAAACAGATAGGCAGGGAAGCTTTTCTGGAAAAAGCTAAAGAGTGGAAGGAAAAGTACGGCGGCATTATTATTCAGCAGCTTAAGAAACTCGGATGCGCCTGCGACTGGGACAGAGAGCGGTTCACTATGGACGATGACTACTACAAAGCTGTTATTGATACTTTTGTTGACCTCTATAAGAAAGGACTTATATACAAAGGCTACAGGCTTGTGAACTGGTGCCCAGGCTCGATGTCGGTTATTTCCGACGAGGAGGTCGAATTCATTGAGAAAAAGGGCAATCTGTGGTTTTTTAAATATCCTATCAGGGATTCAAACGAATTCGTAACGGTCGCCACGACGAGACCGGAGACCATGTTCGGCGATACGGCGGTCGCGATCCATCCCGAGAATGAAAAACTCAAGCACCTCATAGGCAAGACCGCCGTCCTGCCGCTTGTCGGCAGGGAGATACCGGTCATTGCGGATACGCACGCGGATCCGGAAAAGGGTACGGGCGCTGTCAAGATCACACCCGGGCATGACCCGAACGACAATATCGTCGGTCAGAGGCACGGACTCGAGGTTATAAATGTCATGAACCCGAATGCTACGCTTAACGACAATGTGCCCGAAAGATTCCGGGGCCTTGACAGGTACGACGCCCGTAAAAAAGTGGTCGCCGAACTGACGGATCTGGGACTTGTGGAAAAGATCGAGGATCATGTTCATCAGCTCAGCGTCAGTCAGCGCGGCAAGGAGCCGATCGAGTACCTGATGTCCGAGCAGTGGTATTTAAAGATGTCCGAACTTGTTAAACCTGCTCTCGAGGTCGTGAATAACGGAAAGATTAAATTCCATCCCGAAAAGTGGATAAAGACATACAATCACTGGCTTGAAAATGTTCAGGACTGGTGCCTGTCCCGTCAGCTCTGGTGGGGTCACAGGATCCCTGTTTACTACTGCTCGAACGAAGGCTGCGAGACAGTGAAGATGGTTTCGTCTTCGATGCCGGAAAAGTGTGAGAAATGCGGATCGCCGGATCATATCCGTCAGGACGAAGATGTTCTCGACACATGGGCTTCAAGCTGGATATGGCCATACGAGGTTTTCAAAACGAAGGAAGAACAGGATTATTTCTACCCTACAGATATACTTATAACAGGACCTGATATTATTTTCTTTTGGGTCGCAAGAATGATCATGGCCGGAATGGAATTCAAAAAAGAGATACCTTTCAGAGATGTTTATTTTAACGGTATGGTAAGGGATGAAAAGGGCAGAAAAATGTCCAAATCTCTCGGGAATTCTCCCGATCCGCTCAATGTTATAAAGGAGTATGGTGCCGATGCTCTCAGATTTACAATGATCAGACTTACTCCGGTCGGAAATGATATATTTTTCTCAACAGACAAATGTGAAATAGGCAGAAGTTTTGCGAACAAGATCTGGAACGCGGCAAGATTTCTGATGATGAACAAGGAAAAGAATCCGGGAATTAAACAGGCGTGTCATACGGATGCTATCGAGGATAAATGGATAAATTCAAGGCTTAATAACACAATAGCGGTCGTAGAGGAAAAAGTCCGTACATTCCAGCTCAACGAAGCTCTCAAGGCTGTGTATGAATTTTTATGGAACGACTTCTGCGACTGGTATATCGAGATGGCGAAATCACGCTTCCAGTCAGATAATGAGGCGGAAAGGGTCTCAGTGCTTGAAAATGCTTTTTATAATTTCGATATTGCTTTAAGGCTGCTTCATCCGTTCATGCCTTTTATTACGGAAGAATTGTGGATGTGGATAGAAAACAGAAAAGAAGATGATTCGATAATGGTTTCGATTATACCCGAAGCTGACAGAAGTATGATAGATCAAAATTCAGAAGATGTTATGGAAAAGGTGAAAGATATTGTCGGAAAGACCAGGAATATCAGGGCGGAGAATAATATATCACCTACAAAACAAATTGATCTTATCCTTAAAACGGAAGACGAAAATCTCAAAAAATTCGAGCCGGTTATTAAGTTCCTCGCAAAGATCGAAAATATAACATTGAACTCAAATGCCGGTAAACCGAAACTTTCTGCAACGGCACTTATCGGAGGTACAGAAATGTTCATTCCGCTCGAGGGCATAATTGATGTGAAGGCCGAGATTGAGAAGATAGAAAAAGAGATAGCGAGACTTGAGGGCATAAATTCGGGCATAAACAAAAAACTTTCGAATGAGCAGTTCATTTCAAAAGCTCCCGAATCAGTTCTTGCAAAAGAAAAAGATAAGCTTTCAAAAAATATGGAGTCAATAAAGAAACTCAAATCCGGTCTCGAAATCTTTATTTAGAGAGGACTGATGAAGATAGGCCCGCTAATACTTTTCCTGACCGTATCTAATCTTCTGCTCTGCTTTAACATCAGAGATTATGAGCCTAAACAGATTACAACAGGGCCTTCAAATGAATCAAGTATAGTAATTGACGGAAAAAATACAATTTATTTTGCCTCAGACCGGTCAGGAAGTTATGAAATATACCGTAGTGATTTGGACGATCAGGTGATAAGAAGAATGACCTTTCATCCCGGAAATCACTTTCCGTCATCAATGAACGGAAACGATATTGTTTTGATCTCAGATGAGACCGATGTTAACGGAAATATTCATACATTATCACGGCGGGGGAGACAAAAACTGATATACTCAGGAGCCGGAGCAAAAAAGAATCCCTTTATCAAAAACAGGTACATTTATTTTTGTTCCGGAAGCAACGGAATATATTCTTTCATGAAATCTGATCTGAAAAATCCGGATAAAGGGAAAATAATTCTGGAAAACACAGGCGGGAAAGCCGTTTTCGGACATGGAGAAGAAATAATCTATATGTCAGCGGCCGACAGTGAAGGTTATAATAATCTCTATTCCTATGTTCCCGGAAGAGCGGAACCCGTATTACAGCTGACTTTCGGGAGAAGGATAGTAACAGGTTTTGACATATCGGCTGACGGTTCGGTCATTGTTTTTTCGGCTGTTACTTCCGATACAAATAATGATTCCAGAACAGATCTTTTTGACAATTCAGTTCTTTTCAGAATTGACAGGGAGGGTGATTACTGGACTGATCCGGTTCAAATGACATCTGATTCATATTCATCTTTCGATCCTGCAATTTCAAGAGACGGGAGGGTGTTTTTTTTATCAGACAGAAGAGGAAGTACAGATATATGGTCATGCGGTCTTGAAGGTGTAGCACCTCTAAAGAATTCTTTTGCTGAACAGTTTCATGTATCGGAGGTCATATACGAAATGTATAAGGCCGGCAAAGCACTTTCCGGACTGACAGGAGATGATATATCACCGGAAACCTGGGAACTTCTGTCAACAGCTCTTATATCTTATAACCGGACTTTGTCCCTTCCGGGAGCTGCGGATGAAGAAATGGCGGAGTCCTATTTTAGAATAGCGGAAATCCATCTTGAATACAATAATGAGGGTGCGGCAGAATCGATCTACAGAATAATATCCGCACGGTTCAGCAACAGAGAAAAGACAGCCGGTACAGCAGAGCTTCGAAGACTTACAGTTGAACTTATAAGAAGGAACATATCAGAGTCAGAATACAGTTACGAACTTGACCGGCACATAAGGTATCTGATCACTCTTTCCGAAAGGTATGAGGATGTTGATTTGAGAAACCTTTATTATATCAGGATCGGAGATATATACAAATCTCTCGGGGAAACTGATATAGCCAACAATTATTACATGATGGCATCTGTAAATTCTGACGGTTCAAAGAACACTGAAAGCCTCCACGGAATGGCAAAAGCCGCTTTTTCAGAAGGTAATTTCAAAATAGCGTCCGGGCTTTTGACTGAAGCGGTCAACCTCACGGATTCAAACGACTTGAAAGAGAAGTATGTTAAGGAATACTTCTATCATGCCGATGTCAGACACGGAAATGAATTACTTGTGAGTACGGTTAAGGACGATAAACTGCCAAATGAAATAAAATCATACGCTTTTTATCTTCTGGGTAAAGATGAAAATGATCCTGCTCTTAAATCTGAATATTTTGGTGAGGTAAAAAAATATTTCGTTTCTGATCCTGAAAACATCATTCTGAAAAGGATATCAGCAGGAGCGGACCTTGCATATGCAGAATATTTTATTGAAAACGATATGATAGCGGAAGCAGAAGGTGTACTTAAATACATGAGTGATAATTACGGCGGACTCGATTACGATATATTCACTCAGTTATCCCAACTGAAACTTTCGGAGATATATCTGAACAGAGCAGCACATTTCCAATCCAGAAGAATGTCCGATAATGCCCTGCTTGAATTTTTTAAAGCTTATGAACTGGATGTTTCAAATATAGAAGCATTGAGGGGAATATCTGATTCATACCTTGGTTTGAAAAGAATAAATGAGGCCGTAAGATTTTTTAGCGAGGAACAAAGAAAAGATCCTAACAGTGCATTTTTGAACTATGCCCTGGGGTATGCATTTGTTCTGAGAGCCACGGCATCATCTTCACCGGTCAGGTCTGATCTGATTTCGGCTGAAAGATTTTTACAAAGATCTATTGAACTTGACGGTAATATTAAACACGCATTTCTGACTCTTTCTTACTGCTATGAGGGATTGTTTTATATTGCTCGCAGAGAGCATGCCGCAGAGATGGAAAAGAATATTTTTTTGAAGGCTGTTGATTTTGTGATAGGTCCTCTGAAATTTATTCTTGAAACTGTAAATATCATTGATGACAAAACAACGGATTATAATGACGAGGCTATCGCAGTGCTTAACAGAGGTCTGAGCATCGTAAATCATGAAAGAGACAGAGATCTTTTCCTGAAAATGACCCTCAATCTGGCCAACAGTTATTATAATATGGGAGAATATGCCAGAGAGCAGGCTTTAAGGCACTATATGTATGTAATCGATAACGATTATAGATTTTCAGGACTCAGACAAAAAGCGATTACATACGAAAGGATAGGACACTGTCTTTTTACAATTAATGATATGTCTGCGAGTTTTTACTACGAAAAGGCCGGAGATATTTATTCGGAGCTTAATGACAGGAGAAGCTCTCTGAGAGTTTTAATGAGGATCGCTCTGTCATATCTTGCATCTACTGATGACGAAGGTGAATTTATCGGCGGTTTTGATGCTTATGATAAATATTCCGATATTGTTATAAGATTGAGAAGCGAGGATGATCAAAGTACAGTTGATCTGGTTAAAAGGAATAGTGCTTTTGCCCGTTACCTTGATGAGGAGTATGAAGAGGCATCAAAAATTATCTATGATCTTCTAAAAAGCGGTGAATTCAAAGATTTGACAGATCCCGGGGAGTACATTATTTTAAATCTTCTCGGAATTGATATTCCGGTATGGAGGTTCGATCTGACAATTGGATCAAGGTATTCTGAAGGATTCAGAGGAAAGGACGAACTTGCTTTTCTGCAGGCACTCAAATCCTCATGTTACAGGAGCCTTAAAGATTTCGAAAAGGCAAAATCAGCTCTGGAGGCCAAAGCTGATGTATTCAGAATTAAAAAGGATAATGTTGCACTGAGCATTGTGGAGAACCGAATAGGTGTAGCAGAATACTTTTCGAATAATTTTGAAAATGCCTCCAAAAGATTCAGAAGATCAAAGGATCTGAACATAAAAAGCGGTTTTTTGAACACCGCACTTGTAAATGAGAACAATATATTAAAATCAGCATTGCGCAGCTTTAGAAAGGATAGAACAGGTGAGTATTTTGACCTTATAGGAGATACTTTACTTTTTTCAGATGCATATGAAATGACCGACCCTCTCACAAGATCAGAGAATCTCAATCTGAAGGGGGTTCTTGCATACAGATGTTATCAGGCGCTTTCATATTCAGAAGAGCCTTCGGACAGGTATATAGCTATAAAATATCTTGATCTGTCAGGATCATTATTCAAAAGATCAATTGATCAGGCCAAATTACAGGTACGAGGCGGTGAAACCCAAAACAGAATGACTGCCGCGGCAATTTTTAATCTGTCAAAATCTTTAGAATCCGCAGGTTATATTAAAGAAGCACATGAAAAACTCAGGTCAGGTCTTGAACTGGCAGAGCAGACTTATGACAAACTTTTACAATGGAGGTATCTGTTACGGTCAGGCGACATTGAAACTGATGCAGACAGAAAACTTTTGCTCTATATCGAATCCGAAAAAATCCTTTCTCAGTATCTGCCCTCCACATATGACTATGAACTTTTAAGTGGATGGAAAGATGATATCAGACCTCTTTATGACAGGATCGTTCGACTGAAAATTGACAAAGGCAGAATAGAACAGGCAATGAATTATGCCGAGAGATATAAAAACAGAGTGCTTTTGAACTATTATTCAAGTAGAGAACTTGATTATAAAGAACAGCTTCACAGAATCCACATACGAAAGATAAGGTTCAATAACGAAGAGATATCAAGGTACAGAATAAGGGCTGAAGTTCTCAGATCAAGAGATGAGGAAAGGTTTGCCGACAGGATAGACCAATATATTCAGGCGGCTGATTTTTATGAGGAGGAACTTCAGGATGTCTTCGATCAGATACGCAGATCAGGAGACAGAAGACTCCTGCAGTTCGTAAGTGTTGAAGATACCGACCTTAAAGGCATTGTAAATATTCTCGGCGGGCATCAGTCAGTTATAAGCGTATACACACTTGGATCGTCCACCATAGTATTTCACGCGGATGATTCGGGAATCAGTTATTATGAAGCCGATAATAGCGATCTTAACGACACTCTTTCTGATATTGGTCGGAAAATATCCGAACAGGATAATGTTTTCTTCATACCTGAAATAGACAGGGTCAGAAGTTTAAATCAGTGGGATTACAACTTTCTGGGCGAAAAAGGTTGGGAGTATTTTACGATAATTCCTACAATTTCATCGCTGTGGACATTGAATGAGAACAGGAATATCAACTATTCCGATGCCAAAAGAGGATCTTCCGCCGTTTTTGCAAAAAAAGATTTACCCGGACATCTTGAAAGCGGGGGTATAGTATATTTTGATAAACCAGTAAGAACTGATCCTTTAAATACCCTGGAGTATGTTTTTACTTTTGGAGGAGTTGAACTAAAGCTTAAAGATTTTTTAGCTTTAAAAATGCCTGCATATGTTGTTATAATAAACGGTTTCGACTCGGATGTCAGTTCACTGGATCTGGCAGTAATCAGCAATACGCTTTTCTTTTCGGGTGCACAGGCTGTAGTTGTTCCGGCAAGCCCCGGATACGATATGGATGATGTATTTGAACTTATAAAGGAGAATGTCCATTCGGAAGATTTAACGACCATCCTGTCCGAAAAAGCAGGTGATGTAAGAATAGCCGGTTTTCCGGGAATGGACGATTATTCGCAATCTTCATTTGCCAGAGCGAATTTGAGGAATTCGCTCGTTAACGGGATAAGGTTTTTTAACACGGGTATATATGAAAGGTCATCCGCTTTTTTCCTTCAGGCACTGGCAATGGCAAGAAATATTGAGGATCCCCAGGAAATTAATATTCTCAAAACTCTTATTACTTCTTTTTCAAGAACGACAGATTACTCACGGGCAATAAGATACGGAAAAGAGCTTATAGTGCTTGCTGAAAAGAATGGTTTGGACAGAGAACTTATTCTTGCCTACGATGTGGTTTCGAAGGATTATTTCCGAAAGGGAGAGTTCTCAAAAGCGATCGAATATCAGGAAAAGATAATAAATGACGGCAGGTCAGAAGCAAAAGAAATAACTTCGGCTTATGAGATGCTTTCAATTATTTATTCGCAGAAAGGTAAATACAATGAAAGTATTTCAAGTATGAAAAAGTATCTTCAGTCCTCCGGAATTCTGACAGACAACAGGATTGATTCTTTTTCGGAAGAGTTGGCTGGTAATCTCCAGGACATACTGTTCAATTCAATGCGCGGGATCATGACGGGGTACTATATGAAAGGAGATACAGATTCTGCACTTTTCGTTTTTGAAACGATACTGGAAAATGAAGAGCTTTTCGACCGGATTAGTTCTGAACAGTTCGGTCTCCTGTTTGAAGCTGCAGGGCTGTGTTATTTTAGAATATCCTCTTTTTCTTCGGCAGAACAGCTTTACACCGAAGCTTTGGAACTGATAAGCGATGAGAGCAAAAGATCTTCTGTTTATCTGAACCTCAGCGATGTTTACTACTTCACAGACAGGCTTACAGAGGCCTTTAAATATCTCAGTCTTGCAGCAGACAGTCCCGATTTGAGCGGACCTGAGAGAATAAGGCTGTTTACTACAAGGAGCCTCACAGAGTTGAAAAAAGGAGATCTTGCGGCAGCTGAAAATTATTCTTTCAGAGCCCTTGATACAACCATTGAAACAGAGAACAGATCAGAAGAAAGTACTGCAAGAGTAAATCTGGCGAGACTCCAGATAATGAGAGGTGAAACCGATAATGCGCTAAGAAATCTTTCTCTGGGTAGTCAGATCGCAAAAGAAACATCTAATTCGAAAGCGCTGACGGCATCATGGTATTACAGAGGAATGATACACCTCGATCATTTTTCAAAACCTGACAGTGCACTTGCGGCATTTAATAAATGTCTGGAAATGGCAATGTCTGACGGGGATGAGCTTTTTATATCAAGATCGTACTACGGTATCGGGCGTTCGTACATTGCTGTGAATGATCGTAAATCAGCAGTTGAGTACCTGGTCAGATCAGTGGAGAATTCTGAAAGATATTCTTTTAATGACGAATATTTTGCTGCCGCTTTTAAACTGGCCGGGCTTAATTATGATCTTAAAAACAGAGAAAAAGTTTTGGAAGTACTTGAAGGCCTTCTGGCAAGAGCTGTGGAAATAAATATTTCTAATGAGAATGCTTTTACAGCAGATCAGCTGGAGTATTTTTTAAACGGGACTTTGAAACTTTCAGATGTGTATTTACAGTCGGGAAACTATGATCGCGCTATTACAGTTATGGCCATCAGAGACGAGATATTGTTCTATAACGACCTTAAGTATTTCGATTTTAATTATATCGATAAATTTCTTCCTCAACCGGACCGCCTGATTACAGTTGAGAGTATTTCAAAAAACCTTCCGGAAAGGTCGGCTGCAGTTTTTTTTATTCCGAACGATAAAAAATGTAATGTTTTACTGATAAAAGATCAGGCCGTACAAAGTTTTGATTTCAGGATAACTGATATTATGCTTCAGCTTTCCTCAAGAATTGAACGGCAGGGTGATTTTATTCAGCCTGCCCGCAGAATGTATGAAGCTCTATTCACTTCCAGGTTCAGATCGGCACTTGAAGGAATCGAAGATATATACATCTATTCATCGGGAAGCATGAAGAACTTTCCTTTTGATGCTCTTTATGACGGAAGTGGTTTTATAATTGATAAGTATAATATCGCAGAAATAACCGATCTGACAAAATTTTTAAAATCTCATAAAATAACCGGCCTGCCGGAAAGTATATCCTTTATAAACCCTTTTACCGCCGAAAGTGATCTGGTTTTTGCTGAAAGAGAGTACAGATCTTTAGAATTTTTCAGTCAGGATTCACATCCGGTTTATGGAAGAAATGCGACAGAGACGCTGCTTGGATCTTCCGAAATTTCAAGATATGAAATGCTTCATCTTCCTGTTCACAGTTTTATACTAAGCAGAGACTCTCTGATCACTACAGGCAGATCAAGCTATATACAGCTTTCAGCAGATGAAAAGAATGACGGCAGACTTCACTGGAACGAGATAATCAGTCTGACGCATAGTTTTCAGAAGGTAATAATTTCAGGATGCGATACAGGAGGTAAGTCAGGTTTTGATTATTATGATCACTTTGACTTGTCCAGAGCTTTTTATGCATCCGGTTCGGATATTATAATTTCCAGCAGATGGAAAACGGATGACCTTTCCGCTTCCGTTCTCATGAAAAGATATTTCAGGTACATCTCTTCGGGAATGTCAAATATTCAGGCCATGGCAAAAGCAAAAC
>SLFX01000097.1 GCA_007124045.1 Candidatus Delongbacteria bacterium
ATGAGAAATAAATAGAATTTATTTTAATGTAATATCAAGGAGACCCATATGTCAGAATGTAAAATTACATTTCTGAAATGGATATTTGAAAAATATTTTAAATGATTCTAGAAAAAATCCTAATAGCTGCTTGCTTTTTTGTGTGACAGGTTCTATATTTTCCTTATATTTCAAAAGCGGTATGAAAGAGAGAAATTTGGGCTGACATGATACTTGAAAACAAAAATATTGAGTACAAGATAAATTACTTCGAAGGCAACATTAGTGAATCAAAGGTGATCGAAATGTACTCGAAAATACAAGACTTTGCTTCATCGTAGCTCTTTATACTTCTCCCGTAAAACAAATCTGACTTCAATGACTTGATTCCGTTTTCTTCTAATTCAGCCTCGGTTTTAAACTCTTTTGTGTACTTCCTTCGTTTAGCTGACATGAGACCTCCTTTTTTACCATAAATTTAAGTTGGTCTTAGCATTTTGTCCAGCTTTTCGGGTATAGTCCATCATCCGCAATTATATTTTCTTGATAAAAAATGTCTTATTGCAAATACATTGAATCTAAGTTATCTAATCGTGTTTTGGTAATTGATTATTGATATATTAAAAATTTGTTCGTATATTACCTACTTGGAAATGGTAAAATTGGATCGTATTTGTGAAAGAGAAAATTAAAGAAACTGTGAAGGAAATGATTATGAGTGACATGTCGTTAAAATACCGTCTGCTTGATAGAAGTGCAAAAGAAGAAGTGAACGATTTTATTAATTTTCTTTTCAGCAGGCAGTCGCGTAAAAAGAGTTTATCTATTTCAGGTTATAAAAAAAAGATTTTATCTGTTTCTGTATGGAAAGATTCTGATTTGGAAATCTTTAAAGAAAATCAGAAATTATTTAACTCATGGGCAATTCAGGAATGGTAGTAGATACAAGTATTTTTATTGAGTTCCTTCGGGCAAAAGACAAGAAGAAAACAGCCTTGTACTCTATAGATTCTAAAATTCAGATTTACATTTCTGCAGTAACGCTTTATGAACTGCTTATGGGTGCTACAAACGAAGATAAGATAAACGACATTAAAGTTCTAACGGAAGACTTGGTCGTACTTCCGTTTGAAGAACATGTTTCAAGAAAAGCTGCGGAAATATACCACATTTTAAGATCAGAAAATAAGCTGATCGAATTCAGAGACATTTTTATTGCCGCTACTTGTCTTGTCTATAACTTACCTTTAAAGACATTGAATTTCAAACATTTCGAAAGAGTTCAGGGCTTAGTTATAAAGTAACCGGTTTTGTGGGAAAAGCATACTAGGCTCCAACATTGGCAAAATGACTAATCCCTTGTTATATTTCCCTTGTTCGCTTTTTGCCATGACCGTTTTAAATGGTTTTCATACAACTGCCTCAAGATAAGGCTGCATAATTTTGGCTACGCGGCATATCTTTCCGTATTTCCATTCGAAATTTAACAAATCCTATATAATTGTTAATAATCAACGACAATTTGTCTGATTTATTGTTGAAATACAAGTAAAAATAAACATAACCATATACTTTTTCAAACATTCTTACAGCTTCAAAGTCACAAGTTCTGAAGACACATTCTCAATTATTTCGGTTACATTCCATATTATGTCACACAACATAATGAGGGGTATCATAATGTTTCTTGCAAACAATCTGCCCAAAGACAGAAAATATATTCTCGTGATTGACGAATCATTTTTTCGAGACTGATGTTTTCTCAAGTATTGCAATGAGTTCTGTAGTTATTGTCAAAATCGTATGAAGGAGGTATCTGGAACCTGCTGAAGCCTTTATTTTTCGTGTAGGGTGAAGCTGTTGCTTTCAACAGTTCGGTTACTTTATCCAATGAACCGGTATTTTCGTATTCTTGCAGTGCTTGTTCTACGAGATGATTTCTTAAAATATGCTGAGGGTTATTTTCCACCATCAGTTTTAGATCGCCTCCCTGACGGTTTATTTCTTCTCTCAAAACTTTAAACTCATCTGTCTGATAAACAGCATCTTCAAATGTGCCGGGCTGCATAATTTCAATGAAAGTATTTGTGTAGTCTGACTTATTTATTTTAAGGAACTGCAAAATTGACGCGATTATCTGATCATGCGGACCGGGATCAGTGATACCGAGTTTACACTTCATCATTTTGAGAAAGTGTGAGTCAAAACAAGCGTCGAATGTATCCAATTCTTTTTTTACTAAAAAAGCAGCTTTATCCGCGTCAGAATTGATCAGGGGCAGTAATGTAATTCCGAGAACGCTTAGATTCCATCGCAAGATCTGTCTCTGATTTCCAAAAGAATACCTTCCGTATGTGTCGATACTGCTAAAAGTCTTTGAAGGGTCGTAATAATTGATGAATGAGCACGGCCCATAGTCAAATGTTTCTCCCGTTATGCTCATATTGTCAGTATTCATTACTCCGTGAATAAACCCTACCCGGTACCATTGAACAACCATTCGTATCGTATTTTCCAAAACTGCTCGAAAAAAACTAAGATACCTGTCACATTCGTCAGTAAGTTCAGGATAGTGTCTTTCAATTACATAATCTGCGAAGTGCTTTAAGTCTTGACTTGAACAGAACTTAGACACATATTCAAAAGTTCCGAAGCGGATGTGGCTTTTCATTACGCGTATCAGTACTGCACCGTCCTGTACGGTATTGCGCATTACTCTCTGACCGGTTGTGATGACAGCCAGACTTTGAGAAGAATCTATATTCAGGTTTTTAAGCGCTTGGCTGTATAAATATTCTCTGATCATTGAAGTAACTGTCGCCTTCCCGTCCCCGCCCCTTGAATATTTTGTTGTTCCTGACCCTTTCAACTGGATGTCGAACCTTTCTTTATCAGGCGTTATGTGTTCTCCAAGAACCATGGCCCTTCCATCTCCTAAAACGGTAAAATACCCGAACTGGTGACCTGCATAAGCCTGAGCAAAAGGCCGCTCTGAGGAATCAATGCCTAAAAGTTTTTGCGGCGATCTGTCATCTGAATAATTGATTCCCAGCTGCCCGATCAGAGGTGAATTTAACAATAATATATGAGGATCTTCTATCTGCGGCAAATTTAAGAACTGATATAATTTGTTATTCAATCGGGTATAAGTTGTATCAAAATTATATGTCATTTTCTAAAGGTCACATTATTTTTCGTTTTACATCCGCCGGTAATGTCACGCTGAATTATGGCTGAGAGTAGAAAATACCCCTTTTAAGTTTTTGC
>SLFX01000159.1 GCA_007124045.1 Candidatus Delongbacteria bacterium
AAACAATCTTAACAGTTATGTTCAGATGATCTCAGAGAAGTATAATCAGATATATCATTACCTGCAGAATGCAGGCAAGGACACCCGGTCAAGCCCTCATGCTGACAAAGTTCCTCACGCAGGATATTTTTCAAGACAGGCTGCACAGCAAGCTCAGATGGTAAAGGAGATACAGGCTAGGCAAAATGAGCTGAACCGGATGCAAAGGACAAGGCCAAATTTTCCAAGATATAAGCATCCAAACGTGAGGCACAACATCTAAAACATGGGAAAGAATCTAAAACATCGGAAAAAATCTAAAACATGAAGGATAAATCTGATCAGCTCATATAACATTCATAAAAAAAGGATTAAAAAAGAGGTCATGATTAAAAAATAGAGAAGGTGGAAATGATGTTTGAACTGCTAAAACAACAGATGAGCAACTCTCTTAGGACATGGAGAGGTATCGGCAGAAGGATCTATAAGGATCTTAAGATCGAAGAGACAGAAGAAGACATATTTAAACAGACACAGGAAGAGTTTAGCAAAGCGGTCAAGATAGGAGATGTTGATCAGACGACAAAGAACTTTGAGAAGCTGATAGCTTCGCTTGAGAAGCTTTTTGATACGGATTTTGACATCCAGAACCGTGACATGCTCTTTATGCATGAGATGGGGAGTGCACTTGATGCTGAAGTCAAGTATATAGATGAGATCGAGAGCTCAATACTTAAGAACAATAAGATCAATGACCAGACAAAAAAGGATCTTATAAGACGGATACGAGCGCTGCTTGAGGCCTTCAAGCAGATGCATAAGCAAGAGCTTGACCAGATCTATCAGATGATCAAGCAGGCGACTGATGAAGCCTGGGATTTTGAGCGTCTGAGAGACCAGATGTACAAAAATTTTCAGGACTATAAGACCAAAGGGTTTGCGCGCTACTTCAAGTGGCATGCAAGCACAGGCATAAAGACTTCAGAAAAGGTCATCGACCAGGAGAAGCATCTGACTAAGTTGATACGTTCAGCTGATGGTCCTGAGAAAGTAAGAGAGATCGAACAAGCGCTTTCTAAGCTCGAGAAGGAGACTGCTGAAGAGATCAAGGAGTTTAAGAACCTCTCTTATGCAATGAGACAGATCTTTCAGTTTGCAGTGTTTAAGCATTTCACGCATAGGCATCTGCTTTCTGAGATCTGCAAAAAACAAGACATAAGCATACTCAATCAGGAGGGGTTTCCAAAAGATAAGATGGAAGATCTTATCAAGAAGGTCAATGCTCTTGAAGAGAGGGTGCACAACAAGGCAGCTGAACTTAAGCAGGCGCTCAAGAGGGTCTATCAGCTTAACAGCTGATGCAGAAGATTATTTTATCTTTTTCTTATCTTTTTTTAAAATCTTTTACACACGATCATTGCAATAAGATCAGCAGCCATCAGCATCTGCTCTGATAGGTCTAATAGATATATAAAAAAAAAGAATCTTGGATGATCTTTAGGTTTAGATCATCTCATCTTATAATATATAGCAGGATATATGGCTGGTTATCAAGACGATGTATTACGATCGTTGCTGATGTCTTCTCGGGCTTCTTCTTTGGCCTTGCCTCTTTTGAGAAGATTGAGAAGAGCTGCCGGCCGCTTTGCCAGATCTTTGGCCCTGCCTTTCCTGAGAAGTCCTTTCTCTTCTGTCTCTATCCCTTAAGGAGCCGCTTCTTGTCTGTTGCCTTCCATGCTGCCTGCTGCTATCTGATCTGCCAGGCCTTCTGCTGGTCTGTCCGCTGTAATCAAGCTTCTCGATATAGGGCTTTTCTGCTTTTGGGATCTCGATGGAATTGTCTCGTAAGACGTTGTTGAAGTTGTCGTGGTCCCTTGGTGAGAGCAGGTTTATCGCTTTTCCGCTTTCTCCAGCCCGTGCAGTCCGTCCTATCCTGTGTATGTATTGCTTGCTTTCAGAAGGGATGTCATAGTTATAGACATGCGTAACGCCAGGGATGTCAAGGCCCCTTGCAGCAACATCAGTGCAGACAAGGACAAACGTAGCGTTCTTTGAGTTGAACCGATCGATCGTCTGGGTTCTCTTCTGCTGTGTAAGGCCTCCATGGATAGCGATCGCATCGATCCCATATTTCTTAAGGCCTTTTGTGACATAATCGACAGTCACACGGGAGTTGCAAAATACCATGACAAGGTTTGTCTCTTCATGCTTTATAAGATGTGTAAGAAGCGAGAACTTAAGGTTGTTTGGAACGTCATAGTATACCTGTGAGAGTTTTCGTGGGTCAACAAAGCACTCCACAGACACCCTCTGAGGATCGTTCATGAACTTTTCTGAAAGGTTTTTGATCTCTGGGGGTATCGTCGCTGAGAACAGCATGACCTGCTTTTGTTTTGGGCATTGGCCTATGATCTTTTTTACGTCCGGCAAAAAACCCATGTCAAGCATCCGGTCAGCCTCATCAAGCACAAGTATCTTTACTGCTGAAAGGTCTATTGTGTCTCTTTGAAGATGGTCAAGCATCCTTCCAGGTGTGCCTACCACGATATCTGCACTATGCAGCTTTTCAAATTGTGGATTAAGGGAGACGCCTCCATAGATCGGCACGATACTTAATCTCTTGTATCTTGAGAATGAGCCTAGCGACTGTGTTATCTGCTCTGCAAGTTCTCTGGTCGGTGTGAGGATAAGGGCTTGTATACCTTTTCCCCTGATGCAGTTTTGGATGATGCTTGCGCCAAACGCAAGCGTCTTTCCAGATCCAGTTGCACTTCCGGCAATTATATCTTTTCCTTCTAATGTAAGAGGTATAGTGTCCTTTTGTATGTCTGTCGGTTCTTTAAAACCAAGATCTTTTATCGCATCTAAGATCTCATCTGTAATTCCTAATTCTTTGAATTTTTTCATTTTTTCCTTTATTATCATGTTTTTATGTGTAGACTTCTAGATATTGGCGTCGTATCATCATCTTTGTTCATGCCCTATTACCTGGCTATGGATACAGCGCTGTTATCAGTCTGTTGTATAGTGAGCAGACCTGTTTAGGCCTGATCGTATCTGCTAGTTTCGATAGCTAAGCTATCTGATCGTATATAGATAAAATAAGTATAAAAAAATAAAATAAGAAAATTAGTGATACTTATTCACTTCTTGAGACATTTACAGCTTTTGGGCCCCTGTCTCCTTGTTCAACATCAAAAGTGACCTGATCTCCTTCTGAAAGCTGGTCTCCGTTGATTCCGCTGATGTGTACAA
>SLFX01000087.1 GCA_007124045.1 Candidatus Delongbacteria bacterium
AAAAGTCTGTCTGAAACTATCCTCTGTATCTGTCTTTTGGAAAGATGTGTCCCTTTGTTGCCTATGAAGAGAAATTCGCTTGACCTTCCGGAATCCGATAAAACGGTTTCTCTTTGTCTGCAGTAGATCTCGTACTTTCTCTGTATATGGCCCGAAAGGGGAAGTATTCTCTGCTTTGAACCCTTACCTACTACGGAAAAAACATCTCTCCCTCTCTTAATGTCTCCGACTTTCATGTCGTAAAGCTCCGACAGCCTTATCCCCGTACCGTAAAACAGCTCGAATATCAGACTTTCCCTTGAAGTCAGAAAATCCTCCTCGGTGAAATGCTCCATAAGGTCTTCCATCTGATCTTTTCCCACGAATTCAGGCAGTCTCGATTCTGCTCTGACCGAATTTATCGCCAAGCCTATATCTTTTTCCACTTTCTCTGTGACAAACAGGAATTTGAAAAAGCTCTTAATTGCCGCCACGCGCCTGTTGTATGTTTTTTTCGACTTTCCGCTCATGAGGACTTCGCGCAGATAAGGCCTTATCTCGTTCCTCGTCAGCACTGACGGGGAAAATCCTTCGCCGAGGCTTTTTTCCAGAAACATGTTAAGATCGTATAAGTCGTTCTTATAAGAAGAAACCGTATTTGGAGAATAATTCCTTTCCTTATTCAGATATGTCAGAAACTCATTTATCTGTTCTATCACTTCTTCCTCCGTTCCTCCTGTAAGATAACAACAAAATACACTGTTTAACAAGCAACATTTTTATTACTTGTATTTATTGCGATTCATAGCTATATTGTAAGGTTAGTTGTAATTAATGCTCCGCGGGAGATTTTTATGGAAAAAGATATAGTATCGGGACTTGAGGAAATATATTATCTTGTTCAGTACGGCAAACTTATGCCCGGAATGATACACAACATCAACGGAAAGATAACAGCTGTTGATTCAAAGCTCCAGCTCGCGGGAATGAAACTCCAGATGAAGATTAAAAAGCTTTCGGCTCAAAAAGAGAATATATCCGAAGAACAATATAACTCTAAAATTACCGAATATGAAGATCTCTTAAAGCTTATCGGACAGCTGAAAGAGCCGGTTGATGAATTGAAGGAAATGATCAGAAACCTTAACGACAAGACTTTTAACGAGAACTCGGAAGGTGTGCAGATGATTGACATTAACGGCGCGGTCAGGTCATTTGCGGAATTTTTCATGTTCGAAAGAAGGTTCAAGCACGAAACGAAAACGGAGTTCGATCTTGAGGGCAATCCGTTCATAAAAATGGAATACAAAGACCTTTTTTTCATGCTCTACGCAGTCACATCGAGAATGCTATCCGAATTTCCCGAAGATTCCAAGGATAACGGGATCGTGTACAGGACAAAGAATTTTGACGAGAGCGTTGAACTGAGCATAATATCAAACTTGACGGTCAACAGTGACGGATCTGAAGGCAGGTTATGCAGCGCAGATGTTTATTTTCTGAATAAAACGCTCGAAAAATACAAAGGTTACGAAAATTCCTACAGATGCGGCGACAACGGATCTGAGTTTAAGATAAAACTGCTTAAAAAACAGGTCTGATGAAAATAAGACTGAAAAAAATATTCAAATGGCTGCTCTACCTTTTCGTTTTTGTCGTCCTGATCATCACAGGAATATTCCTGACGCTCCAGTATTTTTTCCCTTCGGCTTTTCTGATCTCAAAAATAGAAGCCTATATGAAGGAGAATTACGATATCGGCCTGAAAATTGAAAAGCTCGATTTCAGCCTTCTTAACGGGATAACTGTCGAGAAATTTTCTTTCACCGACCTCGACATGCCGGATCAGCTTTTCGGGTTCGACTCTTTTACGCTAAAATACAACCTGCGGCCGCTTCTGAAGAGAAAACTGCTCATTGAAAAAATAATCGTAAATGACCCTAAAATAAATGTAGTGAGATACAAGGACGGCAGATTCAATTTTGACGGCATCATCGAAAAATTCGCGGGGGAGGAAAAGATATCTTCGGAAGAATCTGAGAAAAGGGAGAAACAGAAGAAAGAGAAAGAAGATACTCCCGGCTTTGAGCTGGTCATTAATCTGAAGAATTTCGAAGTCAACAGAATAGATGTTTCTTTCGAGGACAGGTCGGAAGAGAACCCGATGACTGTAAAACTGCCGAAATACAGCCTTAAAGTGAGCGATGTGCATTTCAGGAACATGGACGATCTCAGGGCGGATGTTCTTTTCGGTACGGATAAGGATAATGAACTGAGTTTCAGATCGAACGAAAGCAGCGTCAGGTTCAGGCAGGATCTAAAAGTTGATATCGGCCTAATGAACGAAAATGTCAGCCTTTCTGTTTTTCACAGGCTGAAAGATCTGAGGCTGTTCAGCGACTTCGCGAACCTGGAGGATATCGGCGATATTGATTTTTCTCTTAAAGCGATTTACGATCTGAAAAAGGATGATCTGAATATTGCCGGAATGGAGTTTTCTTTCGCCGATATGATCAAAGCGGCTCTCAAAGCCGGAGTTACCGGCGTTACATCAGGGCCTGAAGCTGAACTTGAGATAACCGAAGTGTTCGCCGATGTAGCGAAGCTGGCGAATTTCGCGGAATCGAAGGGCCTGGCCGACCTGATGGGTGCGGGGATAAAGGATTCGAATTTCAGCATAAAAGGCATGAAAATAAAATACTCCCATCCCGACAGCCTGATAAGCGTGTCCGGAAGCTGGAATTTTTCTGCAGGGAACATAATCTACGGCACGGAAGATATTTATGCTGAAATAAACGGCCTGTCCGCTTCAGGCGATCTTTCCGCCGTTCTGAAGGATATGGTGCTTTCGGAAAGCGCGGTCTCGCTTAACGCCGGCATAGAAAGGGTTGACGCTGAAGTCGGTGATAAGGATTATTTCGTCGGAGGGCAGAAGGTCCGCATAGTGCCGTATATAAACAGCGACTTCATGCCCGGCCGCGTCAGGATAAATTACGGCATCGAAGACCTTGCCGGCGGAACGGTATCTGCGGAAGTTGACGCTTCCTTCGATCTCTCCGACCCTTCCGTCCCAGCGCTCATTAAAAACACCAGCGCCGAGATTAAATTCAGCGCGAAAGGACTGCACCCTAACGAGCTTGAAGAAACTGTCCCTGAAAACCTTTTCGTTTCTATGGATACAGGCCTGAGCATTTCGCGCGGAAAGGTCGTGAACACTTTCTCCTTAAGCACCGAA
>SLFX01000147.1 GCA_007124045.1 Candidatus Delongbacteria bacterium
AAAGTAAGTGTGTACTTTATCTTTGTTTCATCCCTGAATTTCTTTGAGTATAGGAAGGGAAGATGGACCGCGAACTGCAGTACCGCACCGAGAACATAACCTGCCGCGATCGAATAACCGCCGATGAAAGGCTCGAGCCAGTATATTCCCGCAACAACTCCAACGCTGAGCATGACGGGAGCGAATCCGAAAATCCAGTTCCTTTCAAAAAAGTTAAGAAGACTGCCTGCAAAGGCCGCAAGACCGATAAAGAGCATGAAGGGCATGAGGATAAAAATAAGCCTGAGCGACAGATCGTAATCGAACTCTGCGCCGGGATTGAAATACTTTAAGGCCATAAACACCAACGGAGTAATAAGATACAGAAGCGTCATCGCGCCGAGAAGAAAAATAAAGAACCAGTTGAGCACGACCGACAAAAATTTCCATGAACTTTCGACCTCGCCCCTGTCGTATTTAGTCTTGAACGGCGGCATGAAAGCCCGCTCTACCATGTCCTCTCCCAGAACCTGCCTGAAAAGGTTCGGGAAGATCAGCGCGAACGAGAACGCATCCGCTATTTTTGATGTTCCGAAGAACCATGCGACCACCATTTCGCGCACAAAGCCGAAGATCCTCGAAATAAATGTTCCGGTAAAGATCTTGAATATGTTGCCGCCGATACGGTTTGACATTCGCATTACCCCCTAAACGATCTCCCTCAGATCGCCGTTGCGTTTTGTAAATCCCGTCCTGTCGAGGTATTCCATAACAGGAACTACATATTTTCTTGAGCTTTTGAATAGTTCGGATATCTGCCCGATCTTGAGACCGCCCGCCTTTCTGATCTCCGACTTCAGCAGTTCTTTTCCGTCCTCAAGCACCTTCTTTGATATGTAAAAATCGTCGTCTATTTTAACAAGCTCCCCCTTCGCGGCTAGCATTCCGGCATACTGCCTTGCATCTTTGAACGATATCCTGAGAAGCTCCGACAGCTCTTTGACGGTCTTTGGAGTGAAAGCGTCATCTGTATAACATTCGAGCATATCATCAATATTTTTCTGCATCTTCGGGTCTATCTGAACCTTAAACTTTTTCAGGCTGATCAGATTATTCGCGATATCTATCCTGTTTTGCGACATTATTGAAATCACAGCTTCGAAGAGTTCCTGATCGAGAACGGGGGAGAGCTTTGTTTTGAGTTCCTCGCGGCTCATTCCGTCCTTATGCGTGAAATCAGTGTGATATTTTTCGAGTATTTCGGACGCTTTAGCCTGGAGAGCTTCAAAGTTGACCTTATGGTAATACTCCTTTTTTATCTCTCTGCCTATCCTGACGATCTTTTTCTGCTCCTGAAGTTCTTCTACGGCCTTTTGAGTCTCATCCTCCGACCATGCGACCTTTTTTGAGATATCGGCTATCTTGAGCGGGGTGAACCTTGAAAGGAAGAGTGTCTCCTCGACGAGTTTGTTGCGGTCGCCTTTTTCGAGTTCCGCGAGAACATTGAGCGCTGTTTCGTCGAACCGCTTCGATTTTTTCTCGTTGACCGTCAGTATGACGCCGCCGCCGATCGTGATCTGCGGCGAGTATGAGCGGACGACGAACCTTTCCTCGGGAGCGATGTTCATCTGCTCCTCGAGCCTGAGTTCGGCGAAACAGCTTTCCCCCGGTTCGAGTGAGTCCCTGTCGAGAAGTACTATTCTTCCGAGAACCTCGTTCGTGCCCGCGTGCACCCTGACCCTTGCCCTTGTGGCAAGCTTTTTCGCCGAGCGCAGAAGGATGAACCGGCCGGAAAAAATGTACGCCGGCTCAAGATATCCGGTGGAAACGAGGACATTGCCTCTTTCCACCTCTTCTACCGAGACACCGTGAAGGTTGACCGCGGCCCTGTCGCCGGCTGAAAGCTCCGGCCTGTTCATGCCGTGCGACTGAAGACCCTTGACGCGCACCTCTTTTCCGCACGGCTGAAGCGAAAGCCTGTCGCCCTCTTTCACGCGCCCCGACAGGATCGTACCTGTCACTATCGTTCCGAAGCCTTTCATGGTGAACACCCTGTCAACGGGCAGCTTGAAGATACCTTTGTCTAGGCGCGGCGGGTTGCTCTCTTTCTTATCAAGTATAAGCATTTTCAGCTCTTCTATCCCTCTCCCCGAGAGTGAATCAACAGCCATCACAGGCTTTCCTTCGAGAAAAGTACCTTTCATCTCATCCTTGATCTCCTCTTCGACAAGCTCAAGCCAGTCAGGTTCGGCCATGTCCGCTTTGGTTATGACCACGACACCGTCTCTCACTTGAAGCAGGTTAAGTATATCGAGATGCTCTATAGTCTGCGGCATGATCCCGTCATCTGCGGCTATCACAAAAAGTGCAAAATCTATGGTCGAAACTCCGGCCATCATGTTCTTGATGAACCTTTCGTGGCCCGGAACATCTATGATCGTTATATCGTCACCGAGAAATGCGAATCCTATGTCTATCGTTATGTTCCTTTCTTTTTCCTCTTTAAGCACATCAGTGTCCATTCCTGTAAGAGCTCTGACCAGCGAAGTTTTTCCGTGATCTATGTGTCCGGCGGTCCCTATTATGAAGTGGCTCATACTACCATCTCCTTTCCCTGGTATCCTTATCGTATTTAAGATCCGAAAAGATATTGCTCGTATTCTGAATTATGAGCTTAAAACCGCGATTGAAATAGTCCCATTCAAACTCACCGAACCAGCAGTGCATGTCCCTGCGGACACTTATAACAGTAGAAGTGAGCCTGTCCGGCATAAGCATATTATATGTTGCCCTGTACTCGACCGTCCAGTTCTCCGTAGGAGATACTCTCGCACCGATGCTGCCGTGAAAATTTTTCGTATAATTATCGTTCGAATCATACCTTTCTGAAAACAGTATCCTGCCGTTGATATCAAAAGGAATATCGGCGTAATCACTTTTCCTGATAATAACAAGCCCCGACTCGTCATACTCCACAGGATCGTCCCGGAATCTGTCGTCCGCACTCAAAGCACCCCTCAGTGAGAACGGAAATTCCGCAGTATAAGTAAGGTCCCATCTCTCACGCCTGAACGGATTTTTCTCCCAGAAAGTAAAATCCCGGTTAATATATTCTCCCTGACCGCCATCCATGGTATATGGGGTAAAAACCGCGTTGGCATTAAGCGTAAGGTTCATTCTCACATAGTTCCCGACCAGTTGTCCGTTATAAAGATTGGAATGAAGCCTGCTGTTGATAACTGACATTTTGTTGCTGTCTGCGGCAAAATTATAAAATCCCGAAAAATTCAGATTAAAAAGCCTGATCAGCCTTTCCCTTTCACTTACCATAACCTTCGCTTCAAAAACATTCATGAGTGAGTAGTTCAGCCTCATATTTTCTCCCGAAGGGGTGCCGCCGATCACCGATGGCGAGAAAACATCCCGCCTGACACCCAGACTGTCGGTAACAAAATATCCGTATTTATCCTTTGAAAAATCCGGGTAATAGGTAAAACCGACCGAGGGCGAAATCGTATGTCTCATTCTTCTGAGAGCATAGAATTCCGGCTGAAATATACCGTATATTTTGGTGTCGGCTGTAGCATTCAGATCGAATGTTGAACGGCCTTTTGAACCTGTAACAATATTCAGCCCGTCATCAAAATATCTGAAAGCAGTATCATGTCTGAAATTAAAAGTTTCACGCAGATTGATGTGTCTGAAAATAGTATGACTGTTCTGAACATAATACGAAGTTTTCAGACCGTAATTGGTCAGAGAGGAATCCCTTCTGCTCTGCTCAAAAATATCGTCATCGCGCGATGAAATATAGAACTTGCTTTTATGGTCTCTGAAAATAAAATTCTGGCTGCTCCCCACCCTGACCGATGAAATATCCGTCCTCTGGCTGAGGTTTAAAGACGCGTTCGTGTTTTCGTCGAAAATATTCTTTTCCTCATATACATTCAGATTTCTGACCCCATTCAGGGATCCGTCATACTGAAATCTCCGGAAAACAAGAGGAAGGTCCGTATCAGAAAAAGGCCTTCGTCCGCCCATTCTGTAGGAAACATTAGGGAATGCATGTCTGACTATAGCCGTATCGACATACTGGGTGGATGATGACATAATTCGAAGATTATCACCCGTATTGAACCATCTTTTGTTGAAAACTCCGCTTGTAAAAAGCTTGTTCTGCATCCTGTCCGCACTCGTTTCCCCCATATCCCTGACAAGAGATCTTTTGGTGACATAGTCCGCATTTGCATTGAAGGTCATAGAAGGACTGATGTTATGATCGTGCGATCCTCTGATACGCCAGTCACGGGACTTATAATCGTTAGCAAAATCAGCCGAAATATAACCGTCGATCACATGCCTTTTTCTGTATCTGAAATTCTGCCTGATAAAATATCCGTAATTATCATAAAAATCTGCAAGGACAGTATAATCCGTATAATCGCTCATGTCCCAGAAAAAACCGAAATTTCGGAAGGAATTACCTCTGGTGTTGCTGTAATAATAAGAGGGAAGGATAAATCCCGAATTCCTGCCTCTGCTGTTCTTGTAGAGAAAAAAGGGAAACCATCCTACGGGAACCTCGTCGAAATAAAGAGTAACAGGTTTCGCAAAAACCCAGTCATTATTAGTAACAATAATACTGTCAGCCTTAAAATGCCAGTGCGGATGATCCAGATCGCAGTTCGTTATCCGGGCATTCAGACCGTGAATGCAGTTATTTTCAAGAAGAACCATATTTTCGGTACTGAAAAAAGTATCGTCATCATCTCTTGCACTTCTGATTACAGTGGAGGCACCGCTAACACTGCCCTGTTTTGTGTCGAGATGGTATGTCATGTTCCTTCCGGTTACAGTTTCTCCTCTTTCCGTGAGGGCCGGCATTCCTGAAACCGCTATAGTATCTATTATTGACGGATCTATCGCAGAAAAAAGCGTATCCTCTCTCTGAAATGCAGAAACCGTATTCGTGTTCATATCGAAAATTATCCTGTACGCGGAAAGAAAAGTATCCTTATATCTAAGTCTTGAATTTTTTGTGAGATATACAGTGTTCTCAGAAGCAATATACTCTATTCTGTCAGCAAAATAATAAAGACTCGTATCGGGCTGAGCGACCGTCATTGAAATTAAGTCTGATGGTGTTATGATAAGGAAAAGAATGACAACCGCCTTCAGACAAAAATATTTTAACTGTCGGTGATGCAATCCTCATTCCCGGTTTATTAGATTAATGATTCCGGATAAATTCAGAAAAAAATGATCGTATCCCCCGTAAGAATCCAGCGTTTTTTTACCAAAGCCGGTACCCACCAGGACGGTTGTAAGTCCGGCTTTTTTGCCTGCCTCAATGTCGGATTCTTTGTCGCCCGCCATAAACGAAACTGAAAGATCGACATTGTGATCCTTCGCAGCTTTTTCTATCAGTTCAGTACCCGGCTTTCTGCAGCCGCATTCGACAGCGTATCTGTCCACAACTCCGTCTTTATGGTGGGGACAGTGGTAAAAACCGGCAAACCTGAAACCGTTTCTGGATGCTTCCGAGTTTATATGATCATTAAGCTTTTTAAGGTCATCTTCCGTGAAGTACCCTCTTGCTATACCCGACTGATTCGATATGATTATCAGCAGAAATCCTTTATCAAAAAGATATTTCAGGGTTCGAATCACGCCCTGCTCGAATTCGAAATCCTCCGGCCGGATCAGGAAATTTTTCTCCACATTTACTGTCCCGTCCCTGTCCAGAAAGACCGCTCTGTTCATATCACCAAGGCCTTCGGATCGAAAATATAGGGCACTTTTGATTTGTACTCGTTGAATCTGACCCTGTCGAGAACCTCATTTATCTGATCGAGAGTGTAACCCAGATTGGAAGTATCGAGTTTGCTGTTCTTTTCGTCAAAAACCGAATTCAGAACATCATCGGCCTGTTTATAGGTAAAACCGAAATCCCCCTCGTCTGTTTGCCCCTCGATCAGATCGGCGGAAGGTTTTTTATTTATAATATCTTCCGGTATTTCAAGATAACGGGCCAGATCCCAAACCTGATGTTTATAGAGTCCGCCGATAGGATTGATTATAGATGCCAGATCTCCGTGAAGCGTTCCGTAACCGAGCATGAGTTCGGTTTTATTGCTGGTTCCCAGCACAAGTGCCTCAAGTTCAGCCGATTTGTCGAAAAGTATGGTCATTCTGACCCTCGCCATAACATTTCCCATTCTTTTAGGATCGGGATCGTTCAGCATGGCATCAATTACATCCACCGCTCTTGTTATGTCGATATGTTCAGAACTGATACCCAATTCACCGATTATCCTGTCTGCGTCTTCGACAGAACTTTTAGAGCTTGTGAGGTAAGGCATTTTTATTGCTGTGACCCTTTCTTTGCCGAGCACTCCGACTGCCAGGTAAGCGACTACAGCTGAATCTATACCGCCGCTCAATCCGAGAACCGCTTTAGTAAAACCTGCCTTATGGATCGTTTTTTCCATCCATTCGGTTATTCTTTCGACCATCCTTTTTTCATTTATCTTCAGCATAAAAAATCTCCGTTTCTGTAATTAATTCCGTTAACTTGTAAAGTTAAGTTAAAGATACTGGTTTGTCAATTCGTATGTTCAGCTGCGGCGATAAAAAAAGCCCCGGGTGTCCGGGGCTTTTGAGAGAGAGTAGGAGGATGTTATGTGAAGTGTGAACTTCCGTTGCTTATTACGACTCTTGTACTTTGCGTTTTCAGGTAAAGTTCCAAAAAAGTTTTATTTTTTTTATTCAAGGCTGTTTTTTGAAAAAGTCCGATCATAACTATCCTTTTCCGCCATAAGGTATGACAGCCCCTTATTTCTTACCGCTTCCATGAGCTGATCGGACTTTTGAAAAATTCAGCCTTGGATTACCTCATAATTTTAGCCGGTTTTACAGTATAATAAGATATCTGAAAGGTCAGACCGTCTGAAAAAATCTCAAGAGTTCCTTTATTATCTGTCCTCAGTACGGAAGAAGGCAAATTCAAAAGCCTCTGTACAACATCTTCAGACGGATGACCGTAAGGATTGCCTTCACCCGAAGTTATGATCGAGTAAAGGGGCAGTGTAATGTCTAAAAATTCCTGAGAAGAACTCGATGAACTCCCGTGATGAGCCACTTTCAGTACCTCGAAAAGCTCACTGTCTTCAAGATATCCGGAAGATATTATGTGGTCTTCAGCCTCATTTTGAATATCTCCCGTAAAAAGCATATCGAAATTATGGTAAAAAAGCCTTATTACAATAGAACGGTCGTTTTCGTGAGTGCCGGGATCCTGGTTGATCAGTCCTTTATGCAAAATCACTCCCTTAACAGTATCGGAAAAATGAATGGTGTCTCCCGCCGCTAAAGATCCGGACAAATAAGTCAGATAATAATCATACGAAAATCTTCCGTCATCCCTGATGTCATAAAGACCGCCGTAGTGATCGGCGTGATGGTGAGTTTCCACCAGATACTTAAGTTCGAATATATCCTCCTCAACGAGACGGTCAACAAGTTTTGCGGAGCCGCCGCCCTGCCAGTCCAGCCATCCTTTTGATCCGTACCCGCCGTCAATTACCGAAGGTTTTCCGTCCGGCGGAAAGATTATAAAACAGTCGCCCTGATCAACATCGAGTACTGTTATTTTCAGAACATTCTCAGAAATTTTGCTCAGATAAATATTATTAACCAGCGATGTGTCTTTGCCGGATACTGTCAGAAGGTCATAATACCCGTGCAGACCGACACTGAAAAGAGACAGTTGCTTTTCCTCTTCTCTGCATGAAGATAGTTCTTTTATCATTTCTGACCCGGAAAGTATCAGCCTGTCGTATTCTGCTCCGGCCGGATCGAAGACATATCTGCCGTCCATGATTATTATTTCGGGATCTTTTGTCAGAAATATGCGTTTTTCACAACCCTGCAAAAACAGGGAGATCAGCGAAAGAAATATTGATACAGTCAGTATGAACTTCATTTTTCAATAAGGGAAACTAAAAGATCATCTTTTTCAGGACTGAATGAACCGTCTTTAAATATTTGCGAAAGCTCATTGTGGATTTCTTCGCTTTTGAATGACTTGTTGCCGACATACATTTTATCAACCGCATCCGTCACTTTACCGACTGTCAGTTTTTCAGGAGGAATGTTGAGAGTGTAAGCCTCGTTTTTTTTCGCTATTTCGATTATGATGCCGCTTTTTTCAAGATCACTCAAAGTTTCGGATATCTCTTTCAGGGGAATGTCAAGTTCTTCGCTTATTTCCAGCCTTGACAACTGTTCGTTTCCCGATATAAAATTTTTAGTTATGCTCAATATTATCATAAAGGCTATCTTAAGCTTGTCCAGCCTGTTGGATTCAGAACTGACCTCAATATGTTTTAAATTATGAACATTCTGCCTTACATAGGATATTTCAACACTGAGAAGTACAATGACCCATGAGAAATATATCCAGAGCATAAAAAACGGAAGAATGGCGAGAGAACCGTAAATAACATTGTAACTCACAGCCATTTTGGTGTAATACAAAAAGATTTCTTTAAGTAAAGTATATGCAACCGCTCCGAAAACTGCACCTGCAAACGCATTCTTCAAACGGACAGATGTATTGGGCATGATGACGATCAGACACATAAAAAGTACGATTATCAGAACGAACGGAGCAAAATGAACAAGCATGAAATTCGAAAATCCCCCGAAAAACGAATCCCCGATGACCATGATCTTCTCAAGCCTGGACGCAACCCAGATAGAGAGGACAAGAAGAATGGGCGAAATAAAAACTATAGTCAAATAGGTTTTTAGCATTTCTATCGGAGTTCTGTTCTTGTTCACCTGCCAGATGGCATTGAACGAGATCTCTATTGACGAAAGGATCGAATAAACAGCTGCGAGAAGAAAAACCACACCTATCGTACCAAGGGTATCTACTGTTGCCGATGTGAGGAAGGAATCAATATACTCGGTAATATTATCGCCGATTCCGGCTGTTAGATACTCATAGATCAGAGGTTTTATCTGTGTTTCAACAAGCTCGCCCCCGAATGCTTTGAAAAACATAAACATTATGGCGAGAACAGGGATCAGAGATATGATCGTTGTGAAAGCCAGAGCGGATGCCCTTCCGAAAAGAAAATGCTTATGAGTCGACTTGATGACAAGGACGGCCATCTGCAGTTCTCTTAAAAACAGCTGCCTGATACCTGAGACGCTTTTGTCAATTTCAATATGCCAAATGTCTTTGGTAAGGAATTTTTTAATTTTAATAATTTTTTCTTTCATTGTCATAATTTTCCCGCTGCATTTTTGAGATATGCATAAATTTGTGAAAGTATTAATGATAAGTCAAGTAAATATTACACTTCAGTCACATCAGAACCCGCTGTCTGCGAACTTTTCAATATTGTCCTCGAATTTCAGATACTGTTTGTCGAAATGCAGATTCACCGATCCGGTCGGTCCGCTCCTCTGTTTTCCGATAATTATCTCTGCAAGGCCTTCCTGATCCCTTCCCTGCTCATCCTTTATATTGTAAAATTCCGGCCTGAGTATAAAAAGAACGAGATCCGCATCCTGCTCTATTGCACCGGATTCCCTTAGATCGGAAAGAAGCGGCTTTTTGTCCTGTCTTTTATCAACCTCTCTGTTCAGCTGCGAAAGTACGATTATCGGCAGGTCAAGCTCTTTCGAAAGGCCTTTTAAAGACCTTGATATCCTGGATATACCTTCGTGACGCTCAATATTCGATTCGGTTTCCATCAATCCGATATAGTCAACAACAATAAGACCGATACCCCTGTCTTTTTTTAGCCTTCTCGCCTTTGTCCGGAGTTCAAGAATGTTCAGTGATGACGAATCATCTATATAAATGGGAAGTTCGGCCAGTTCTCCCATACCAAGTCCGAGTCTGGTCCACTCGTCGGGAAGAAGATTTCCGGTTCTGAGTTTCTTCAAACTCACATTTGATGTCATTGACAAAAGCCTCATGGCGAGCTCTTTTCGCCCCATCTCCAGGCTGAATATGGCCACGGGTGTTTTTTCTTTTGATCTGGCGGCGTTAACCGCAAAATTCAAAGCCAGCTGCGTCTTACCCATACTAGGTCTGGCCGCAAGAACGATAAGATTGCTGTTCTGCCAACCCGCTGTATAAGTATCGAGGTCATCATATCCGGAGGTCACACCGGAAAGGTCGCCTTTTTTCTTTGCCCATTCCTCTATCTGACTGAAAGTATCCATTACGATCCTGTCAATGTGATGAGGGATATTCCTTTTCTTATTTTCGGCCAGAGAAAAAATGTCGCCGCTGAGTTTGTCCAGCAGACTGAATGCTTCTTTTTCCTCCCTGTATGCTGAAGTAACGGCATCTGTACTGATATAGATAAGGGATCTTAAAAGGTATTTATCCTCAACTATTTTTGCGTAGTGCCTGATATTGGCACTTGTCGGTACTGCGTCAAGAACTTCACCGAGATAAGCCGAGCCGCCCGCTTCCGCCAGTCTTCCGGCTTTATGAAGGTGGTCTTTAAGGCTTAAAAGGTCAACTTTATTTCCTTCGGAAACAATATGTTCGAACGCACTGTAGATATACTGATGTTTTGACGAGTAAAAATATTCATCTTTAAGATCTATCTCTACAAGTTTTTCGTTCCAGTCCTCGTCTATCATTATGCAGCAGAGAAGGGCTTTTTCTATTTCAAGGTCATGAGGCGGTATTTTTTTCATATCATCAGACATAGACACTCCGGTTTAAAGCTTATTTGTTTGGGACACTAAAGATAATTCTCTTATGCTTTCTAAACAAACGAATTTTAATGAATATTTGAAAAATATTAGATAACGGGTACTTGTGCCTGATGTCTGTATGCCAACGGTGTTTTGTCTGTTATTTTTTTTGTCAACAACCGATATTGTACTTGATTTAAATGGTGAAATAGAATAAATTTGTCGGCCTGTTTCAATTGTATATAACCGGGAGCGGAAATGGCCATAATGCTTATAATAATAAATCTTCTCTGGGCTTCGACCTTCATTTTCGGAAAAATACTGCTCGATACTTTTTCTGTTTCTTTCCTTATTTCGACCAGATTTCTTGTCGCGGGGATCATCTTCTGGATCATTTACCGCAAAAAAATTTCCTTTTCGAAGAGAGTAATTAAGAACGGTTCTATTATCGGTCTTGCCAACGGTGCCGCGATGCTCCTTCAGGTGATCGGTCTTCAATATACCACCGCTTCGAATTCGGGTTTTCTTACCGCAACCTACATCCTTTTTCTGCCCTTCATTGAGCTTGCCCTCTGGAAAAAGAAGATAACGAAAAAAGTTTATACCAGCGTTATAGTCGCTTTCGCCGGTGTCATTCTTTTGTCTGTCAGCGATTTTTCTGCGCTTTCATTCAATAAAGGGGACATTTACACTCTCGGATGCGGCCTGACTTTCGCCTTTCAGATATTTTTCATCAGCCATTATACGAAAAAGGAGAACATTTATTCGCTGCTTTTCGTTCAGTTCGTCGTAAGCGGGCTGATCGGCCTCGCGTACATGGGAGTTGAAGCTTCATTATTCGGTGTTTACCCGAACATAGCGGGTGTTTATGATATTGAGCCGTTATTATATCTGATATTCCTCGCGGTATTCGCCACTTTCGTGCCGTTCTCTCTGCAGTTCGTTGTGCAAAAGAGAATAGGACCGACTATAGCGGCGCTGGCTTATCTTCTTGAACCGATATTTACTGTTATTCTGGCCGTAGCCATCCTTTCCGAATACTTCGGTCTTCAGACGGCTTTGGGAATTATCCTTATACTTTCAGGGATAATCCTTGTGAGTACGGGCAATAAGAGTGCTAGCTGACGGCTATACAGGTAACTGTTTTTGTGATCCCGTCAATTCCTCTCACTTTCTCGATAAGTATTT
>SLFX01000005.1 GCA_007124045.1 Candidatus Delongbacteria bacterium
AAAACAGCCTGTTTAGCTTTGTTGGACTGCAGATGACCTATCATATGCCATTTGGAAGTCTTTTCCCCGCCCAGATAAAGATAAGATCTTTTTCTTATCAGTTCCTGGATCTTGTTCTCGCCAAAAATATTATGTCCGTTGT
Source organism: Candidatus Delongbacteria bacterium (assembly GCA_007124045.1). Taxonomy (GTDB): domain Bacteria; phylum UBA4055; class UBA4055; order UBA4055; family UBA4055; genus SLFX01. The sequence continues at coordinate 143 of SLFX01000005.1, forward strand.
CCAGACAGTCATAATTGGCGGATACGGGAAATGTTTTAGATACTGCCACAAGCATCACAGAAGACGGATCTTTTCCGATCCTTTTACAAACCTTTGTTATTCTTTCCCGAATATTTTCCAGATTATCTTTTACCATTTTTGAGCCTGTATTTATCTCTTTACAAATATACGCACAATTTTAGTTCAAGGCAATGAATTTAATTAAGTAAATAATTTTCAGTTTTTAAAAATATTTCTTATATTTCCCGGTCATGAGATCAAAGTCTGGAAATATCCATAAAATATACCCGGTAGTTACCGGGAAAAAAGTCGAGCTGCCGTTCTATACGGAAAAGCTTTCTGCAGGATTTCCTTCTCCAGCAAATGACTATTTTGAAAGATCTCTCGATCTTAACGAACATCTTATTAAGAACCCTTCCGCGACTTTCTTTGTAGAAATCCAGGGGGATTCAATGATCGGTGCAGGTATTCATTCGGGAGACATACTGATCGTGGACAGATCGCTTGAAGCTGCAAACAATAAAATAATTGTGGCAGTAATAAACGGTGAATTCACGGTAAAGCGTCTTTACTGGAAAAATGGGACGGTAAGACTGATGGCGGAAAACCCCAACTATAATCCTATTGAGATAAATGAAGGCACAGAATTCGAGATATGGGGAGTGGCGACCGCTGTAATACACCGGCTGTGAACCGCATTCCTTTCCTTCTTGACATTCATATTGGCCTTTCTTATATTTCTACCCGTCCGGAATAAACCGGTATTAAAATAAAACAAAGTTCTGAAGTTTTCTCTCCTAAAGTAAACTTACTATGGAGAAAGACCGATGGGTCGCTTTCGAAAGGGAACGGTCTCCCGTGCTTGGAAAGGAGCTTTCAACTTGAAAGACAGATTCAACCGCAATATCACATATTTAAGGATCTCGGTAACTGACAGGTGCAATTTAAGATGCGTTTACTGTATGCCGGAGGAAGGTGTCGAACCTATAAAGCATTCCGATCTTTTGAGTTTTGAAGAGATCACTGATTTTGTTAAATGCGCGGTTTCAATGGGTATTAACAAAGTGAGGCTGACGGGAGGAGAACCTCTTGTCAGAAAGGGGATAGTTGATCTTGTGCGAATGATCAGAGAGACCGACGGTGTAAAGGATCTTTCCATGACCACCAACGCTGTACTTTTAAAAGAGTTCGCAAAACCTTTGCGTGACGCAGGACTGATGAGGCTCAACATAAGCCTCGACACGGTGGACAGGGAGAAATTCGCGGCGATATCGAGACGCGATCTTCTGCCCGATGTGCTTGAAGGCATAGATGAAGCTGTTAAGTGCGGATATGATAAAATTAAGCTGAACTGCGTAGTCGAAAAGAGCCGTAACGAACCTAACGCGCTTGAAGTCGCGGCTTATGCGAAAGAGAATGGTCTTGAAGCGAGGTTTATCCGCACGATGGACCTTGACGGCGGCGATTTCTGGGTGGTTGACGGCGGTATTGGCGGCGACTGCTCGATCTGCAACAGGATCAGGCTTTCCGCGATGGGTGATGTTCTGCCCTGCCTGTTCTCGGACATAGGGTTTTCGGTCAGGAAGTACGGCGCATGCGAAGCGATCAGACTTGCTGTCGAGTCAAAACCTCATAAGGGCACTTTAAGCAGATCAAATGAATTTTATAATGTGGGAGGATAGATATGAAGTTTTCGCATGTTGACGATCAGGGCAGGGCGAACATGGTGGATGTGGGCGATAAACCTGATATGATCAGAACAGCCGAAGCTTCCGGCAGGATAAAGCTGAGCACGCCGGCTATTGAACTTATAATCGAGAATAAAAACAAAAAAGGCGATGTTCTGACCACTGCTCAGATAGCCGGAATAATGGGCGGAAAGAGAACTTCCGAACTCATACCTCTCTGCCACCCGTTAAACATTACAAAGCTGGATGTAACAACAGAGCTGGCAGAAGACGGCGTGATAGTAAAAAGCTTTGCAAAATGTATCGGTAAGACCGGGATCGAAATGGAGGCTTTGACGGCTGTAAGTGTCGCGCTGCTGACAATATACGACATGTGCAAGGCAGTTGATAAGAAAATGCTCATTTCGGATGTTAAACTTGTTAAAAAGACGAAGGAAAAAACCTGATGATGAAAGGAAAACTAAAGGCTATATGCATATCCGAAAAGAAAGGTACGGAAAAACATACCGTAGGATCGGCAATAATTAATGAAAAAGGCATCGCCGGGGACGCTCATGCAGGAGACTGGCACAGGCAGATCAGCCTTTTATCGTATGACGAAGTGGAAAAATTCAAAAAAGCCAATCCGCAGGTGAATATCTCAGACGGCGCTTTTGGAGAAAATCTGCTTATCGCAGGAATTGATCTTTCTAAGGCGGAGATCGGAGACAGAATTAATGCAGGAGAAGTTGAACTCAAGATCACTCAGATCGGTAAAGAGTGCCACGGTGACGGCTGCACGATATTCAGATCGGTCGGGAAATGCATCATGCCGAAAACAGGCCTCTTCTCGAAAGTTATCCGCACGGGGAGCATCAAAGAGGGAGATGAAGTGATCTTATACTGTGGAGGAGAATAATATGCCCGGAGAAAATAAAAAACAGCTGAAAATTCACATTATAACCTTAAGTGACCGTGCCTATAGAGGCGTTTATGAAGATAAGAGCGGTCCGAAGATAAAGGAAAAGCTTGAAGAGCATTACAAGGATACAGTGACTGAGATAACCTCAGAGATCGTACCGGACGAAAAAGATATCCTTTTAAAAGCTCTGGAAAAAGCCGTTTTCGGAAATGCCGATCTGATATTTACTACCGGAGGAACAGGTGTGGGCCCGAGAGATATTACTCCTGAAGTCGTAACGGAATTTGCCGATAAGATCATTCCCGGAATAATGGATCATATCAGACTTAAATACGGACAGACGATACCTAATGCGCTGATCTCGAGAAGCGTTGCGGGGATCAGGAACAGAACGATCATCTACTCTCTTCCCGGCAGCGTCAAAGCCGTAGATGAATACATGAATGAAATTCTGTTAACGGTTGATCATCTTATGCTGATGGTCTGCGGCGAAGGTCACTGAATCCCCCGAAGATATCTGACCGCTTTTAATTACCTCTGCAAAAAGAAAATTATAAGGTACGGGACAATCGCCTTCTTTTCTCCCCCAGGGACAGAATTTATGGCATTCCATTCCCCGTCCGGTTATTCTTATCTCAGCTTCGTCGCCCAGTTGAAGAATGTCATTGATCTTCAGCTCAGAAATATCTATCCTGCTCAAGGTTAAGGTTTCCGAAAAATCACCCGGTCTGACTTTGTCCGGACCTGTTCTGTTTACCCTCGGACAAACCTGCTGATCATCTATCTTTTCAAGAGAGGTTAAAGATATACTCCTCGCTCCCTGTCTGTTATGCGCATCACCTTCGAGTCCGGTATCCTTTATAAGATATCCCTTTTGGATCTGATGCTTAGGGTCTTTTTTTTTATCTGAAATGTTTATCGCTAAAATAATTCCGTTCATACCGTTCCCTCAAAACAAATATATTCAATTTCATCTCCGGGCTCATAATTTCTTGTATTTATATCCCCAATAAGAAAACCGTTGCTTTTCGAAAGGGAAAATATATCTGCAGAACCGTTGGAAACAACAGGATATATTTTTACTGTTCCGTTCTCGTATTTTATTTCTGCAGGATAAAAGTTTTTCCTGTTCCCTTTATGGCTGAAGCTTCTTTGGATAAATCCCTTCAAAAAAATCGGTAATGTGAGGCTTTCGCCAGTCATCTTTCTCAAAGCTGTTTTGACGAACAGTTCAAAACCTACAAAATTCGACAACGGATTGCCGGGCAGTCCGAAGATCAGGCAATTACCCTTTTTTCCAAAAAATACTGGTTTTCCGGGTTTTATTCTTATTTTGTGAAATATTTTTTCTACGCCCAGTTTTTCAAGTATCTTCGGGACGAGATCGAATTCACCCATAGAAACGCCTCCCGATATCAGCAGAATATCACTTTTCATTCCTTCGGAGATTTTTTCGGAAAGCTTTTTCTCATCATCTTCTGCAATCCCGAGATATTTTGTTTCCAGCCCGTAATTTTCACACATCGCCCTGAGCATTATACCGTTTGTGTTATATATCTGACCGAACTTCAGATCATTCCCCGGTTCAATGATCTCTGTTCCTGTATTCAAAACTGATATTTCAGGTTTTTTTGATACTTTAACTTTTGAATATCCCGACGCCGTTATCAAAGCAATATCCGAGCTTTTGATCTTCCGCCCTTTTTGAAATATCAGATCGCCCTTTTTTATATCCTCGCCTTTGTAACATACATTTGAACCTTTTGGCGGAATTTTTTTGAAATTTATTTTTGTTCCTTCTTCTCCCGTTGCTTCGATCATAATAACAGTATCTGTACCTGCCGGAAGCGGAGCGCCCGTCATAATAGACACGCATTCACCGTCTCCCACTTCAATTGAAGATGAACTACCCGCCTGCAATATTCCCGTTTTTTGATACTGTCCGTGCCTGCTCGAATGTTTAAAAGCATAACCGTCCATTGCGGATTTATCAAATGGCGGCATGTCTATTTTTGAGAACAGATCCTCCATGCAAACAAAGCCGGTGATTTTTTCAACATGCACATCCTCTATTTGCATTTCAAAACAGTTTTCTTTGACCATTTCAAATGCTTTTTCAAGTTCTATCATAATCCGCCTCTTTTTTTTTCTATTTTTATCTTAACTATTTAACTGTCTTTAATGGGGAAATACTTTTAATGACGATGTTTTGAAAGTGAGCCGGAACTGACTTCCTTTTTTTATCCCGAGCTCTTCTGTCGAGATTTTGGTTACAGCGCTTATCAGCTTTGTTTTATTGACCATAAAGACTATCTCATTTCCAGAAAGCCTGTTGATAACTTCAGTCACCGTGCCCGAAAAACTGTTCCTCGCTGAAGACTCGAATTTTTCTTTCGACACTATCACATCTTCCGATTTGAGGGCAAGATAAACACTGTCGCAGTTTCCGCAGTTGACAGTAAGTATAAAATCAGGGTCATTTTCTGAAGTGAACTTCCCGTCTTTGACGCTTCCGTAGAAAACATTCTCGAAACCTACGAAATCAGCCACGAATTTCGATGTCGGATGATTGAATATCTCGTTCGGCGTACCCGTCTGGATAAGCTCGCCGTCTTTTATCACAGCGATCCTGTCGGCAAGGTAAAGAGCCTCCTCGAAATTGTGCGTGACATGAATGAATGTGCTTTTATTTTTTGAATGAAGGTCTTTGAGCAGTTCTAGTATGCCTGTTCTTGTATTGGAATCAAGAGCTGCGGTAGGCTCGTCAAGAAGAAAAAGCTCCGGATCTGTCACGGACGCTCTCGCTATGGCTGTCCTCTGGCTTTCTCCGCCCGAAAGGGTCTGAACGCTTCTGTCGAGCAGGCCGGTTATCCCGAGTTTTTCGGCTGCCGAATTTACTTCAGATTTTATCTCGTCTTTCTTCTTCTTTCTGACTTTAAGACCGAAAGCAATGTTATCGAAAACATTCAGATGGGGAAAAAGCATATAGTCCTGATAAATCAGCGCTGATCTTTTATTGTCAATACCTTCAATGACACCGCTGTCCGGTTTAATTAGCCCTGCAATAAGCTCAAGAATAACGGTCTTTCCAGCTCCCGACGGACCGAGGATAACAAAATACTCTCCCCTCTCAATTTTAAGGTCAATGTCTTTAAGTTTGAAATCTCCGAGATCTATACTGAGTTTTTTTATCTCTATCATCTTCCGCTCTTACCGCTTTTATGCTCGATCACTCTTAAAGTAACGAATATGATCAGGCAGACAGTTATCAGGAGAACGGCAACGGGACGCGCGGAATCGAGACCGAATGACTCGTACCTGTCGTATATCAGTACCGATGCTACCATTGGATGGTATGCAAGAATGGCAACCGCTCCGAATTCGGATATGCCGCGTGCCCACATCATTACAGATCCGCTCAGGATCGATTTTTTGACGAGCGGCAGAGAGATCAGCATGAATGTCTGCGTGTTCGAGGCTCCGAGAGTGCCTGCAACTTTTTCGTATCTTTCGTCAATGAGACGGAATCCCGTTTTGACATGATTTATCAGAAACGGAACTGAAACGAAAAACATGCCTATTGAAATCGCCGCCTCCGTTCCCATCAGTGATATGCCTGTAATCTGTCCGAATAACGACTTTCTGCCCAGAACTGTCAAGAGTGCTATTCCCGCGGCTGTGTGCGGCACTATAACAGGTATGTCTATGAGCCCCTCAATAATTTTTTTTCCGTAAAAGTCATACCTCGCCAGCACGAACGAAGCGGGAACTCCGACTGCGAGAGCAGCGAGCGTTGACCAGAGCGATGCCCTGAGGGTGAGTACTATTGAGTTTATTACTTCGTCATCTTTTAAAACAGCGGCAAAATCCGAAAATGACACCTTTAAAAACATTCCTGCTAGAGGCGCGGCTATCATTATAACCAAAATTATCAGAAGTATGACGAAAATCTTCTTCATTACAGCGGCTCAGCGGATTTTTTGAGTTCTTCAGGGAGTTTGTCATATTGGGCGGACTGCGCAGGATCTATTACGGGATGACCGTTTTTTTCCATTATTTTTTGCCCCTCGGCACTTATAACAAAATCCACAAACTTAATGCCCCATTCAGGTTTTTCGGCAGTTTTGGGAACGGTGATCCCGTAAACCATTGCCGCACCTGTGACGGTCTGAACTTCACCCGGTGTCTTTCCGGTAAGCCCGATAGACGCTGCGGAATAGTAATCGTTGAGAGCGGCTGACCCGAGATTTATTTCGGCGGGAAGCTGAACATATTTGTAATTGTGCTGCTCAGCCACGCTCTTGTATATAAACAGATAGTCAAGCTCCCCGGCATCAATAAGCGCAAGCAGATCGACCTCTTTAGCTCTGATATTTTTCAGCGGACGGGTGTCCTGAAGCAGTTTGTATAGTCCGGGTTTCTGATAATATTTTTCGGCGAGCTGCCATGTCAGCATAGTTCTGTATCCGCAGGGATCTATTTCAGGTTCAGAATGACCGTACTCGACTCCCTCTTTTAAAAGTATATTATACCAGTTCTCAGCATTGATCTCTTCGGAATATTTTGAATCTTCCTTATACATTATCACCATCTCATTCGTCACGAAATTCAGGCAGTAATCGGCATATTCTGGGAACATCAGCGATGTGATGACGACCTCGTCGGCGGAGGCTAGAACTTCGGCGTTCTTTTTAAGATCGGTGATCTTTCTCGCACATGCTCTGCTGCCCGCAGCTTCGAGAAGTATTTCTGTTCCGGGATATTTTGCCTCGAATGCAGCTTTGACCTCCCTGAACGGTTTTGCCAGTGATCCTGCATGAAATACAGTTATTGAGACTTTTTCTGATTTTTTGCCACAGGAAAACATTAAGGCTGCAATTGCTATGATAGTCAGTATTTTTTTCAACGGCGCTCCTTCACATTGAGTTTTTTAACTATATGCGAATGGAATGAGTATTCAGTTTTTGAATTTTTTTCTCCTTTCCAAACGCGGGAGGCCGGGCTCTTTCGGGCACGACCCGTCGGTTCAGCACCTTAGGCATTTATCCCTTAGGTATCAGAACTCGGAGTGATCCGTTTGTACGAATCTGTTGAAATTTAACTGAATTTGCTCCTATAGTCAAGCGGCAAGCTGCGGCCGAACTCATTTTCAAAATTTTCCTCGGATAAATACTTGTCAGAAGAATTGATCGAAAATTTGGAGAGTGTCACATATCGGCGGGTGAAAAGGTTAAAGTATTTATCCTCCAAAGATTTTGAAAATGTATTATAATCCTCTGCGGCATCTGCGTAAGATAAAATAATTCACAAAATGTTTTTTATTAAACTGAAAATATTATTATATTTCAATGGGGTTGAATATATTTCATACGGAGCCGGTTATGAATAAGATTTACGCCCTCATAGACTGCAACAGTTTTTACGCATCGTGCGAGAGGGTCTTCCGTCCCGAACTTAAAAATGAACCGGTGGCTATCCTTTCTAACAACGACGGCTGCGTGGTGGCTCTGACAAAAGAGGCGAAAGATCTGGGCGTCAGGCGCGGAGACCCGTATTTCAAGATAGAAAAGCGGGTACTGAAAAAACTTCATGTTTTTTCTTCAAACTACACCCTCTATGGCGATATGAGCCACAGGGTAATGAGCATCCTTTCAGAATTTTCGCCGGAAATTGAGATTTATTCGATAGACGAGGCTTTTCTCGACCTTTCGGGAATGGACATAGACAGAACCGGGTATGCTAAAACGATCTGCACCAAAGTGATGAAAGATACGGGAATTCCGGTATCTGTCGGGATCGCCGAGACAAAGACTCTCGCCAAGCTGGCGAATAATATCGCCAAAAAGTATCCGAAGTGCAATGGGGTGCTCGACCTGACCGGAAGGAAAAATATTGACAAATATCTTGAAAAAGTGCCTGTTCAAGACATATGGGGTATAGGCAGGAAGAACACTCTTAAGTTGAACAGAAAGGGTGTAAAAACAGCGAAAGATTTGAAATATTTTCCCGACGGCTGGATAAGGTCGAACATGGGCGGCGTGACCGGCCTCCGCACAGTTATCGAACTGAGCGGCACCGCCTGTATAGACTTGGACTCCGCGCCCGAACCGAAAAAAAGTATAGTAAGTTCCCGATCTTTCGGCGAACGGGTCGGCGATATTGACGGTCTGAAGCAGGCGGTGACCAGTTACATCTACACCGCCTCAGTCAATCTGAGGCGCCAGAACTCGCTGGCTTCGGCGCTGTCGGTCTTCATCTTAACCGACAGGTTCAAGAATGAACCTCAGTATAACGGCAGCCTGACTTACAGTCTGCCCTACCCCACCTCGTCCACGCTTGAGCTGACTGATTACGCACTCAGGATTCTGGACAGGATCTACAAAAAAGATTTTTTGTACAAGAAAGCCGGTGTCATGCTCGACGGACTGGTACCGGGCGGATCCGTGCAGTACAACCTGTTCACGCCCGACCGCTCGAAGCCCGCCGTTGACAGGGTGATGGACTCGGTCAACACCCGTTACGGCGACAGCACAATCTTTCTCGGCAGTGCCGGAATAGAAAGGAAATGGACGATGCGCCGCCAGTTCACCTCTCCTCACTACACCACTGACTGGAATGAGATTCTGAAGATCAAAATTTGAATGATTTACAGCAGATATTTGAATTGCTTTTATTAAAATCTTCAATTACATTACAAAAAAAGATGTGGAGGTGTTATGCTTGATAAAGTCAATCAACTGCTTCAGAAAACCGGATTGCTGAAAAAAGGCGGCGGTGAGGACAAAATGTCCAAAAGGAAAGAAAAGGGCCTCATGAGCGCCCGTGAAAGGATAGAGGAACTTCTTGATAGAAATACTTTTAACGAGATCGATCTGTTCGTGGAGCATCAGGGCAGAGATTTCGGTCTTGACAAACAGAAACTCGCCGGAGACGGCGTAATAACCGGATTTGGAAAGATCGACGGAAGACCGGTGTGCGTATTCGCCCAGGATTTCACCGTCGCGGGAGGATCGCTTGGAAGGATGCATGCCGCAAAGATCACAAAAGTCATGGACATAGCATCGAACATGGGAATTCCGGTTATCGGCATCAACGATTCGGGCGGTGCAAGGATACAGGAGGGTGTTGATTCTCTTGCAGGATACGGAGAGATATTTTACAGAAATACAATTAACAGCGGTAAGATACCTCAGATATCGGTCATAATGGGCCCCTGCGCCGGAGGTGCTGTTTATTCGCCGGCCATAACAGATTTCGTTTTCATGGTCAATAAACTTTCAAAAATGTTCATTACCGGTCCCAAAGTAATTGAATCTGTACTTAACGAAAAGATAGATCCGGAAAGTCTGGGTGGTGCCAGGGTCCATAACGAAATAACGGGTAATGCCCATTTTTTCGCAGAATCTGAAAAAGAAGCACTTAGTCAGATAAAAGAACTCCTGAGCTTCATTCCTTCCGCCTGGAACAAGCCTCTGCCGGAAAAAAAGCCCAAAAACCCGAAAACGAAGAAGAAGATCGAAGATGTTATACCCGAAGATACGAAGCTTTCGTACGATATAAGAGACCTTATAGAAATACTGGTTGACGATTCATACTTCTTTGAAGTTCAGAAGCTTTTCGCGCCGAATGTAACTGTGGGCTTTGCAAGAATGGACGGGAAACCCGTCGGAATAATCGCAAATAACCCAAAATTCCTTGCAGGAGTGCTCGATGTTGATTCCAGCGACAAGGCTGCAAGATTCGTCAGGTTCTGCGACTCTTTCGGCATACCGATCCTGACGCTGGTCGATCTCCCCGGATACCTGCCGGGTATAGATCAGGAACATTATGGCGTGATCAGGCACGGTGCCAAGCTCCTGTTCGCTTATTCCGAAGCTACTGTACCGACAGTTACTGTTATAATAAGAAAAGCTTACGGCGGAGGATATATAGCAATGGCCTCAAAACATCTCCGAACGGATTTTGTTTACGCATGGCCGACCGCCGAAATAGCCGTAATGGGTCCGGAAGGAGCATGTAATATAATTTTTGCCAAAGAGATAGCCGAATCGAAAGATCCCGAAGCTACAAAGCAGGCGAAAATAGCTGAATACAAGGATAAGTATTCAAATCCTTACAACGCTGCTTCAAAAGCTTATGTGGATGCGGTTATAACGCCCGAGCAAACAAGAGAAATGATCATTACCTCATTCGATGTTGCAAAGGACAAACAGATAGTAATAAAACAGCATAAGCATGATTCAATTCCTCTATAAAAAACACCGCGAGGCAGTTTAATGGACGATATAATTAAAATAGATGATGCAGAATACCGCACGAGTTACACGAAAAAGTATTCGCAAAATAAATTTTCTCCGCCGAAAATTAAAAAGACGGAGATCAGAGCTTTCATACCCGGACAAATAATCGATATCTTTGTTGATAAGGCAAAGAAGGTAAAAGCAGGATCGGTGATTCTTACTTTTGAAGCCATGAAAATGATAAACGAGATCACGCTCGAATATGATGTCGAGATCAAAGAAGTTATGGTAAGCCCGGGCGATTTAGTTGAAAAAAATCAGGTTCTTGTAAAATATAAACAGATTAAAAAATGACCCCCGAACTTATGTGTCCCGCAGGGAACAGGGAGGCTTTTTTTGCAGCCGCAGATAACGGTGCAGATGCAGTGTATCTCGGTCTCAATATGTTCAACGCGCGAAGGCCCGCAAGAAATTTCAGGTTCGAGGATATTTCAGAAATCATCAGTTATGCGCATTCGAGATCGGTTAAAGTCTATATCACGCTGAACACCGACCTGAAATCCTCCGAGCTTGAAGATGCCGCAAGAATACTTCAGTTCCTTATAAGCGTAAAGGCGGATGCTGTTATCATAAAAGATCTCGCACTCGTTTATATGCTCAATAATTTCTATCCGCCTTTCGAATTCCATTTCAGCACACAGACCGGAATAGCCAATTCCGCGGCGATGGCTGTTGCCGAAAAGCTCGGGGCTTCGCGCGTTGTGCTCGCACGCGAGCTTAATTCAGACGAGCTGAAAGCCGTCATAAAGCCGTATTTTCCTC
>SLFX01000100.1 GCA_007124045.1 Candidatus Delongbacteria bacterium
GGAGAAATGGAGGTATGGGCACTTGAGGCATACGGTGCTGTTCATGTTCTTCAGGAGATGCTTACATATAAATCCGACGATGTCACAGGAAGAACCAAAGTGTATGAAGCAATTGTAAAAGGACTGGAGATACCGAAACCGGGAATACCTGAAGCTTTCAATGTTCTTATTAAGGAACTTTATGGTTTGAATCTCGATGTTAAACTGGAGTAACAGTTTTTCAGTTTAAAATCAAACATCTATAAAAACAGGAGTAAAGAATGCCCAGATTGCGCCAAAGAGACATACTTCATAAAGCCTTTTCAAAGTTCTCTATAAAACTGTTATCCAGCGAAGAAGTGTTAAAAACAAGTAAGGGTGAAGTTACAAAAGCGGAAACGGTAAATTACAGAACTTATAAACCGGAAAAAGACGGTCTTTTTTGCGAAAGAATATTCGGTCCTCAAAAGGACTGGGAATGTTCATGCGGAAAATATAGAGGATCGCGCTATAAAGGTATTATATGTGATAAATGCGGGGTTGAAGTAAACAGGCGAAGTGTAAGAAGAGAAAGGGTCGGTCACATAAAGCTTGCCGTTCCGGTTGTTCATATATGGTTCTTCAGATCGCTACCGTCAAAAATAGGAAACCTGTTGGGATATACAGTCAAAACCCTTGAGCAGATAATATACTATGAAAAATATGTGGTGATCCGGACAGGCAGGATAATTGCGGACTATCAGTTGATTATTGACAGATATGGAAAAACCTACCTTGAAAGATATCATAAATTCATTACCGAATTGGAAAAACTCCTATACCTCTCCATCAAAGACGAAAGTCAGAGAGAGGGGGTAAGGGTAGTAATAGAGGAATTCTATACAAGTTTTGAAGAGACGCCTGAACTTAAGGAGATATACGACGATCTTGTTTCCAGGGTAAATGAAATTATCGAACTTATAGAAGGTTTCGTAGCTGAAAAATACAGGGAAAAGGATATCAGAGAGAGGGTTTATGCTATTCTTTATGATGATGATGATTTTGTCGACATTCTGAAGAAATTTGTAGATCATGATCCCGAAATAAGGTCAACTCCTGTCAAAGATAAAAAGGATGTTATCGCATTTGATAAACTGATCAGGGATGTTGTCAATCTCAGATTCGTCAGTACCGTAAGGGACCTTAAGTATAAATCGCTTATGTCTGAAAGCGACTACAATTCGGTTATAGAGAAAACAGAATTATACGAGAATGAATATTCCAGTCAGGAGAGTTTCAGGGCGGAGATCGGAGCTGAAGCCGTCAGGTCGCTTCTTAAGGAAATTGATGTAAAGCAGCTTTCGTACGAAATGAGAAAAGCCATTGCAGAAGAGAAATCAGAGAATAATAAGCATGATATCCTTAAAAAGCTTAATGTTGTCGAATCATTCAAGAATAATATGGAGTCGAATAAGCCGGAGTATATGGTGCTTGATGTTGTTCCTGTGATCCCTCCTGAACTGAGACCGCTGGTTCCTCTTGAGGGCGGAAGATTTGCAACTTCGGATCTTAACGATCTCTACAGGAGAGTCATTATCAGGAATAACAGACTCAGAAAGATGCTTGAGATCAAAGCTCCCGAGGTGATTGTTAGAAACGAAAAAAGAATGATTCAGGAGGCTGTTGATTCTCTTTTTGATAATGGAAGGAAAAACAATGTTGTCAGAAGTGACGGTAAACGCGCACTTAAATCACTCTCTGATTCGCTAAAGGGCAAGCAGGGAAGATTCAGAAGCAATCTTCTGGGGAAAAGGGTGGATTACTCATGCCGTTCAGTCATTGTGGTCGGTCCCCGCCTTAAGATTCATCAGTGTGGTCTTCCCAAAGAAATGGCACTTGAACTGTATAAACCTTATCTGATAAGAAAACTTATAGAGTACGATCCAAATGTAACAACAATAAAGAATGCAAAGAAAGAGATCGAAAAGGGAACCGACAAAGTATGGGAACTTTTGGAAAATCTGGTTGACGGACATCCGGTACTACTAAACAGAGCACCTACACTTCACCGTCTCGGTATTCAGGCGTTCCAGCCGGTTTTAATTGAAGGTAAGGCTATTCAACTCCACCCTCTTGTGTGTAAGGCTTTTAATGCTGACTTTGACGGAGACCAGATGGCCGTACATCTTCCTTTGTCGCCGGAGGCGAAACTTGAAGCCAGACTTCTTATGATGGCTTCGCATAATCTTCTGCATCCTGCAACCGGAAGACCTGTAGCTTATCCGACTCAGGATATGGTTTTAGGCATTTATTATATGACCAAAAAGAAGATGGTAAGAGAAGAAAAGCCAAAATTCTTCTCGAATATTGATGAGGTTAAGATTGCGCTTCATTTCAAAAAACTGGATTTTCATACGGACATAAAATTTCTTTTCAACGGTGAGTTTATTAACACAACTCCCGGAAGGATCCTTTTCAACGAAGTTCTTCCAAAGAAGCTAACATCAAAAAAATTCTATAATGAACTGATGATCAGTTCCGTTGTGGAAAAGATAATCGAAGATTCAATTGAAAAGGTGGGTTTCAGCGAAACAGCTTTGTTCCTTGACAGGCTTAAAGATTTCGGATATCATTATGCTACAATGTCCGGTATATCTATTGGTCTTGATGATTTTGTCATATCTCCGATGAAAGACAAGATTATTAAATCCACGGAGAAAAGAGTTGAGGATATAAGAGAATCGTATGCCGAAGGTCAGATAACTGATACGGAAAGGTATAATAAGGTGGTAGATGAGTGGTCCAAGGCCACGAACAGAATAGAGAATGATATGTATGAAAACCTCCGTTTGGATAAAGGGGGATTCAATCCTGTTTACATGATGATGGATTCAAAGGCCAGAGGTTCCAGGACTCAGATAAAGCAGATCTGTGGAATAAGAGGACTTATGCAAAAACCCCAGAAGAACATTGAAGTGTCCTCCGACTCCGTAATAGAGAATCCGATTAAAACCAATTTTATTGACGGTCTTTCGATCCTTGACTATTTTATATCAACTCACGGAGGAAGGAAAGGTCTTGCCGATACGGCTCTCAAGACTGCTGACGCGGGGTATCTGACCAGAAAACTTGTTGATGTTTCTCATGATGTGGTAGTTACGGAACTTGACTGTAATACTATAATGGGAATTGACATTAGCGATCTGAAAGAGGGCGATAAGGTTCTGGAGAGTTTCGAAGACAGGATATACGGAAGAGTACTTAGTGAAGATGTTGTAGATTTCAGCGAAAATTCTGAAGGAGAAATAATATGTGAGGCAGGTACTCTTATTGACAGAAGTCATGCAAAAAAGATCGTGAGTCATAATGTCGAGAGAGTTAAAATAAGATCTGTTCTGACATGCGAGTCAAAGAAAGGTATCTGTGCAAAATGTTACGGTCAGAATTTGACTACAAGAAAACTTGTTTCTGTGGGTGAGGCTGTGGGAATCATGGCTGCTCAATCTATTGGAGAGCCCGGGACACAGCTTACTCTGAGAACCTTCCATGTCGGCGGTTCCGCAGATATTGCAACTATAAAATCTGAAGAATACGCCAAGTATGACGGTACGGTGGAATATCAAGATATCGAGACAGTGAATTATGAAAAAAATAAGGTAGTTATAAGAAGGAACGGAGTATTAAGACTGATAGATGAGTTTGGTAAAGAAGTAATGTCTGAAAATGTTCCATATTCTTCGTTGATCTATGTTAAGGACAAAGAAAGCGTTAAGAGGGGTCAGCTTTTATTCAAATGGGATCCATTCAGTTATGTAATACTTTCTCACAAGAATGGAAAAGTTAAGTTTAAGGATATTGTTGAGGGCAGTACATACAAAACCTCTTTCGATGAGAAGATAGGCAGAAAGTACAAAGTAATGATAGAGCCTAAAGAGAGAAGTTTAAAACCGACGATCTTCATAGTTGACAACAACGGAAACGAGATCGCCAAATACCTTCCACCTTCAGGAGGTTCTCTACAGGTTGAGGACGGAGCCAAAGTAAAATCAGGACAACCTCTGATAAAAATGCAGAGAAGCCAGGGTAAAACCCAGGATATTACCGGCGGACTTCCGAGGGTCAGCGAACTTTTCGAAGCAAGAGATCCAAAAGGGCCTGCAATACTTTCAGAAATCGACGGAACTGTAAAATACGGCGATTTCAAAGGAACTGCTCAAACAATTTATGTTGAAGATCTGAACGGGTCAGAGGTAAGAACCTATCATGTTCCCAGAGGAAAGCATATCCTTGTTCATGAAGGTGATATTGTCTTCGCAGGTGAAAAGCTGACCGAAGGCGCAACAAAACCAGAAGATATTCTTCAGATTCTGGGTACTACAAAAGTTCAGCACTTTCTTGTTAACAAGATCCAGGAAGTATATAGGGGTTCCGGTGTGAATCCTAATGATAAGCACATAGAGGTTATTGTTAGGCAAATGCTCCAAAAAGTACAGATAGTTGATCCCGGAGATACGAACTTTCTTGAAGGTGACAAAGTTAGTAAATTTGTTCTTTCAAGAAGTAATAATGAGATATTCGATAAGGTTATTGTAAGCGATCCTGGTGATTCGAAGTTTGAAACAGGTGAAATGCTTATTACCTATGAAGTGGAGAACAGGAATAAAAAACTTAAAGAGGAGGGAAAGCAGCTGATCGATTTCAGGCAGGCTCAACCGGCAACTTACAAACCTCTTCTTTTAGGAATAACCGAAGCATCTCTTCAGGTGGATTCATTTATATCTGCAGCTTCTTTCCAGGAAACAACCAAGGTATTGACAAATGCCGCTATTAAATCTTCCACAGATTATCTTGAGGGGCTTAAAGAAAATGTTATAATGGGAAATCTTTTGCCTTGTGGTACCGGACTTGCAAAATATAATTATATGCGTGTTATAAACAAAGCAGAAAAAGAAATTTCAGAAGAGGAAAATGAGGATGTTCAGGTATGATTTTCAGTACTCCGGAAAACCTTTGAAATCTCTTGACATGAGTTTGAAATAATCTTATATTTGACCGCGTACCGAAAATGATGCCTTCTTAGCTCAGTCGGTAGAGCAAAGGACTGAAAATCCTTGTGTCCGTGGTTCAATTCCGCGAGGAGGCACACACAAAAGGCTTTGATAATTTCAAAGCCTTTTGTTTTATATATACTTCAAGCTGTTCTTTATAAATGCTTATTATCGATTCAATGGCAGCTTTTCCCTGCACTTTTGAGGAAGTATGTGATGATAAAAGAGTACTGGTAATTGACTTGCATTTTTATGAGGTCTCTATATCTTTGACTTCCTGTTTAACATCGACATCAAGATCGCCAGTCATGACTTTCATGAAAAGTGTGCCGGGTTTTCTCAGGTTCTCGATAGTATCGAATTCTTTGACAGTGTTCTCGTCTATGACAATGGCTTTATCGGCATGCGAAGCTGTCGCAAGCCTGTGAGTAACGATTATACAGGTCGTATCAGGCAGGTTGCTTCTAAAATTATCCCAAAATATCCTTTCAGTATTCGCGTCCATAGCCGCCGTGCAGTCATCCATTAAAAGAAGTTTCGGCTTTCTTATGAGCGTTCTCGCTATAGAAACTCTCTGTTTCTGACCTCCGGAAAGGGAAAGTCCTTTCTGCCCGAGAACTGTCTCAAGTCCTTTCGGGAATGTATTTATTTCCTCTGTCATGATCGCGGTATCAATGCTTCTGTCTATCTCTTCCTGTGTAAAGCTGTCGCCGAGTTCCAGATTGCTTTTAATCGTTTCAGAAAACAGAACATTTTCCTGTTTGATATAGCCTATTGTTGATGCGAGTGATTCATGAGCTGTTTTTTCGATCGGAATGCCGTTGATGAGTATTTTTCCGCTGTCGGCTATAAGATTTCCCGCTATTATTTCAAGCAGGGTAGATTTTCCGCTACCGAGAGAACCTACTATAGCCAGGCTTTCTCCCTTTTTAAGCTCAAAACTAACATTCTTCAGAGTTTTCTTTTCGGTGTCGTCGAAGGTGAAGCAGATATCTTCTAATTTCAGGCTTTCAAAATCATTTATAACGGTTCTGTCTTTGTCGCTTTCGGGATAATCATATTCGCTTATTTCAGTTTCTTTTAGTCTGTCAACATACCTGAAAACCTGTTTAGATGATGCGTAAAACCAGCTTATCGTCCATATAGGTTCGACAAGTCTCTGCAGGTAAATGATGAAAAGAAGCAGTGTTCCGAGAGTGATGCTTCCTTTGACCACATAAGTGCTCCCGATGAATATTACGATTATTATCCCTGCGTTGTTCACTAACATCGAGAAAAACTGGATCACAAGGTTCATTTTCAGGAAATGTTTTTCCTTATCTATCCTTATTCCGAGTACTTCATCAAATTTTTCGATCTGGTCCTTTTCACTCAGGGTTGTCTTTATTACTCTGATGCCCGAAAAACAGGATTCCAAAACATTGTTACATTCAGATATGGACTTCTGTTTCTCATCTGTGAATCTGACCATTTTGTCTTCATATTTTGAAAGTATGAGAACGAGGAAAGGCAGGGGAATGAAGGTATAAAGAGTCAGTGGAAGTGAATAATAGGACATCACGCTCAGAGTGAAAACGAGTATAAGTATAGCTTCGATCGGTCTCATTACGCCTGAGCATGAGTACCAGGAAATTCTGTCCCATGCGCCGTCAATATCGTCAGTCACTCTTGTTAAAAGATCGCCTGTTCTGAATTTTTTAAAGAAGTGAAGATTCTTCTTGGTAAAACTCTTAAAATAGTCGTTTCGGACAAGAACTGTGAAAAGGAGATTCATAAATGCCCTGAAATTTGGTAGAGCGACAGATATAAATTCGTGAAAGAAAGCTGCTATCAGCCACAGAAATATCAGATGATGCAGTTTTGCCGGGTCGTAATCTGTCTCAAACATATCTATGATGTATTTCAGAAAAACCGGGAATGCGGTTTTTGCAAAAATTGAAAGTGCACTGACAAATAGAACAGCTGCAAGTTTCCATCTGGCCTGCCCCCAGAATCTCCAGAACCATCTGAAATATTGTATCATACCGTTCTTCTTCATTTTGCTATACCTGTCTGTGTCCAGTAAAGATTTGCGTAATGTCCTTTTAAGGCCATAAGCTCATCGTGGCTGCCCTGCTCAACGAGTTCACCTCTGTCAAGAACGATTATTTTATCGGCTTCTTCGATTGTAGAAAGTCTGTGCGCGATTATTATTGATGTTCTGCCTTTAAGCAGTTTCTCCATGCTTCTCTGGATTTCCGCCTCAGTATAAGGATCGATCGAACTTGTAGCCTCGTCCATGATCAGTATTTCAGGATCGAAAGTAAGCGCTCTCGAGAAGGAAAGCAGCTGTCTTTCTCCGAATGAAAGATTTCCGCCATCCTCGCTTAGTATCGTTTTGAATCCCTGCGGGAAGTTGCTAAGGTAGTTGTAAATACCCATTTTCTTTGAGGCTTCCTTAACTTTTTCTTCGGGTATATCTTTTCTTAAAACTCTCAGGTTGTCAAGAATGTCTCCGGGAAAGAGGAAAATATCCTGAAGAACCAAACTCATCATGCCTCTGAGTTCTTCCGATCTTATGTACTTAAGGTCAACACCGTCAACTGTGATATTGCCTTCAACAGGGTCGTAGAACCTTGTTAGGAGTGAAATAATAGTAGTCTTTCCCGATCCTGTAGCCCCGACTATTGCAACAGTACTGCCCTTGTCTATAGTGAAACTGACATTTTTCAGCACTGGTTTATCGGAGTCGTAGTGAAAACAGACATTGTTGAAAGATATCTTTTCCCTGAAGCCGCCGATCTTTTTAGGATTTAAAGGCTCTTTGACTTCGGGTTCGGTATCGAGGATCTCAAATATCTTGTCAGCTGCGCCGAAAGCTCTCTGAAGCTCTCTGATCTGCTCCGAAATCATAACCAGAGGCTGAACAGCGAGATGTATATACTGAATGAACATCCAGACGGTCCCTATAGTTATTGCCTCCTCCTTTACCCATCCGACACTATTATAAAGGATAAGAAATATAACTACCTGCGGACAAAGCATCATCACGAACCAGACACTCTGCTCAAGTAAAGATATCTTGAATTCATACCATCTTTTTTCCTGATTCACCTTGTCGAATTTGTTTATAGACCACTGAAGATTGTTCAAATTCCTTAAAAGCGGTATGGCCTTAATATGTTCTCCGAGAAATCCCACTATCCGTGCATAAAGCTCCCTGTCTTTTCGAAACATCGGTCTCATTTTGCTGAAAACGATATATGCACCCAGAAGATAGACCGGCGAGATCGAAAGAACGATTAGTGTCAGCCTGACATTTGTAAAAAGCATGATGCTGACCGCGATGATTATGTTTAAAAATCCGGCAAGGAGAGAAAGTCCTATTGATGAAAAAAGCATGAAAAGTTTCTGAGAATCTGCTTCTATTCTGCTGATGAGCCTTCCGGTTCCCTGTTTGTCGAAAAATGAAATGGAAAGGGTAAGTACATGGTTGAATATGACCCTTTTTATATTATTTACAATATCTATTCCCATGAAACCGACGACAAGCTGCTGGAAATACTGGACAGCGCCCATACCTATCAGAAGTACAAGATAAGATGATGCGAAAATAATTACGAGCCGAATCTCTTTTGACGGGATAGCTTTATCTATCATTTCTCTGAATACCAGAGGCAGTGATGCGTTCATAGCTACACCGATCATGACTGTAAGGACGGCTAAAAACAAAGACCTGCCGTGGCCTTTGAAAAAGACCATAATTCTTTTCAGCGTGGCTCCGGAAATGCTACCCTTCTGTATTTCCTCTCCGTCTCTTTTCATTATTTTCTACCAGTTAACATCAACGCCTTTGGGTTTTTCCCCTTTTCTCGGTTTTGCCGTCTCTTTTATAAAAACATATCTGAAGCCTATCCCGCCTGCTATGCTGAAACCAAAATTATCATGACCGGATCTTAATCCCGGAGCAAGTCCGAAAAAAAGATTGAAAGGTATTTCTCTGAACATATAGTTGAGTCCCATATCAAAGAAAATACCCAAACTTGAACGGTCATTCCTCCATCTGTCTCTTCTTCCCTCGCTGAATGCGATCCTGGGGCCGTAATAAAACGGGAGGTTCCTGCCTTCAATCAGTATTCCGCTGGGTGTACTGAAAAGATAGGATCCATGCAGTGAAAAACCTCCTCCATATCCGCTTCCCAGATGCAGGTCTATCGAATTCCCCCCTGCAGGAAATCTTGCACTAAGTCCGGTAGGCTCGCCCAGAACGAACCCCAGCTCTATAGGGCGCGCAGCGAACAGCGTCATTACCGCCAGAAATATAAAAACGATTGATTTTTTCATGTTTTACCTCTTATGATGTTTTTATTCCGTAAACTCTGGTGAACTTGTCTTTGCCTTTTAGTTTTGTTTCAGTTATCTGTTCAAGGCCGTATATCTCCTTAAGTTCTGCGAATGTGTTCTCACCCGCCATAATGCAGGTGCCGAACTGCTTGTTCAATCCTTCAAGTCTGGAAGATACATTAACTCCGTCTCCGATCACAGTATATTCAAGCCTGTCTTTTGAACCGATGCTCCCTACAACTATCTGATCGGTATTGATCCCGATACGGGTTCTCAGCTCTTTTGTTCCGTTTAAAAATCTGTGAGTCTTGACATATTCATTCATCTCAAGAGCCGCTTTTACTGCATTATCGGCGTGATCATCATCGTCTGCGGGGGCATTGAAGAAAGCCATGACCGCATCACCTATGAACTTGTTCACGACACCCTTATGTTTTCTTATTATGGAGACCATACCGGTAAAATATTCGTTGAGCATCTCGACGACCTGTTCAGGTTGCATATCCTCGGTGATAGTTGTATAGTTCTCTATGTCGGTGAACATTACAGTTATCTTCTTTTTCAGCCCTGTCTGAAGAATGTCCGACCCTTTTAATATTTCGGAGGCCACCTCTTTTGTAACAAATTTCCCGAAAGTATCGCGTATGAACTCCCTCTCCTTCAGGCCTGAAAGCATTCTGTTGTAGTTCTCGGCGATAACCCCCGATTCATCATCGGAGATTACAGGTATGTGGGAGTAGTCGCCGTTCTGTGCCGCTTTGAAAGATCTGAGGATAATGTTCATCGGTCTCTTAATTCCGGAAGTTATTATAATAGTCGAAAAAATAATCATAATAACCAGCATTGTGCTGATAACGCTTATCTGCATTAGTATACTTCCATCAATGCTATCAAGGTACGGGCTGACAAGGTAATAAATTTCAAGAAGAGGTGAAAGAGATACTCCCGTGAAAGCCAGAACAAGTTTAAGCATTATACTGTTTTTCTGAGGAGAGAGAATGATGCCTTTGCTGATGTATAGTTTTTCTTTGAGGTAAATACTGAAGCTGTCTATAACGAAATATGTAAATATCGTTCCCAAAACACAGTTCCGGTTCAACACTCTAACCACCGTGCTCAAAGTGAAAACAGTTTCGTAGCTGAATCTCATAAAAAGCAGATTCGTGAGTGAATAGAAAAGAGCTGTCAAAAAGAACATCATGACAGTTAGAGCAGTCAGATCTTTAATTCTTTTCTCCACGATAAGGTCGTATTCACTTTCGTTACTCAGAAAGGAATGCAAAGGTCTGAAAAGTATTACGGAGAAAAAAATATTCGGCAGTATGAAGAAAAAAGATACTCTCAGAAACGAGTAAAAAATACCGCTGTACTGCCCCGAATACACCGCAAGAACGCTGCTCAGGATCAGTATTATTACGGGATATAGAGTTACACTACCGAAGTACAGGTTGCGTGTCCGACTCCCGAAAAAATGCCTGATTTTTGCTAAAAAGTATTTTATTCTCTTTCCCTTTTAACTTTTTCAATGAGTATCTCAAGTATCTTTATGGCGGAATCGGCAATTACCGTTCCGGGTCCGAAGATCGCCGCCGCACCCGCATTATATAAAAATTCGTAATCCTGCGAAGGTATTACGCCGCCCACTATTATCATTATATCCTCTCTGCCGAGCTTTTTAAGCTCTTCTATCACATCCGGGACAAGTGTCTTATGCCCGGCGGCGAGCGAGGATACCGCAAGAATGTGCACATCGTTCTCGACAGCTTCTTTCGCCGATTCCTCCGGAGTCTGGAAAAGCGGGCCCATATCAACATCAAATCCGAGGTCTGCGAAGCTTGTAGCAACCACTTTAGCGCCTCTGTCATGGCCGTCCTGACCCATTTTTGCTATCATTATCCTCGGCCTTCTGCCTTCGATCTCCTCGAACTGCCCGACGAGTTTTTTCGCTTTTTCAAAAGTCTCATTATTTTTAGCCACGCCAGAATACACTCCAGATATCATTTTAACGACTGCTTTGTGCCTTCCGAAAACTTTTTCGCAGGCATCCGATATTTCTCCAAGGCTAGCTCTCACTTTTGCCGCCTCGACACTCAGCTCAAGAAGGTTACCTTCGCCGGTTTCTGCGCATCTTGTAATAGCGTCCAGGGCTTTTTTTACGGTTTCGGGATCTCTTTCGGCTTTGAGTTTCTCTAGTCTTTTAATCTGAGATATCCTTACAGCCGAATTGTCAACTTCAAGCACATCTATGGGATCCTCCTTATCAAGCTTGTACTTGTTTATGCCGATTATAGACTCTTCTCCTGTATCTATTTTCGCCTGCTTTCTTGCCGCCGCTTCCTCTATTCTCATCTTGGGAAGTCCGCTTTCGATAGCTTTAGCCATTCCTCCGAGCTTTTCAACTTCCTCTATGTGAGCCCATGCTTTTTTAACAAGTTCATCGGTCAGTTTTTCGACAAAATA